>NZ_JAIUKB010000107.1:15868-53859 GCF_020176785.1 Saccharopolyspora sp. 6V
GACCTTCCTCAGCACGCTGAAGGACTGACCTCCGGGCGACGCGCGGCCCCCCGCCCCCCCCCCCCCCCCCCCCCCCCCCACCCCCCCCCCCCCCCCCCCCCCCCCCCCCCCCCCCCCCCCCCCCCCGGCCGGGCCGCCGCGCGGCGCCCGGCCGCGGGTGTGCGTGGTGTGGGGCCGGTCGGCGACCCGCACGTTCGGCGCGACGGTGAACAAGATGCCGCAGGTGGTGGCGGCCGCGACCGGGCTGGGTTGTGAGGTGCTGCTGCTGGCCTCGCCCGCGGACGCGCGCGAGTGCGGGCCGCTACCGGAGTCGGTGCACGTGCGGACCGACCTGCCGCTGAGCCTGGTGCTGCCCGGGTGCGACGCGGTGGTGCACTACGGCGGCGGGGGAGCGACGATGACCTCGGTGGTGGCGGGGGTGCCGCAGCTGGCGCTGCCGTGCGGGTTCGACCAGACGTTGATGGCCCGGCGGATCACCGGTTCCGGGGCGGGGCTGGACATCCCGAACTGGGAGGCCGACGCCGAGGGCATCGGCGGAGCGCTGCACCGCCTGCTCACCGAACCGGCGTTCACCGAATCGGCTGCGGACGTGGCCTCCTCGGCGAACGAACTACCTGCCCCGGCCGAAGCGGTCCTCGCGCTTCGGGATCTCGTCGCGGGGCGCTGAGGTTCCGCCCCTTCGGGGTCGGGTGGCGGAACCTCAGCGCTTTCCTCGCTGCGGGATCGAGTGCACCGGTGGCTCCGCCACAGGCGACAACGCCGTCCTCGCGAGGAAAGCGCTGAGAAACCGCGGGCGTGCGTGGTCTCCGCTCAGCGGCGTCACCGCTGAAGAGGGCACGGCCTCGCCGCGCGGGTTCCTGCGTCCCGAATTCCGCCGGATCGTCGGTGATCAATCGGAATGCAAGTCCACTGTGGACGTCGGCAGGTAGGAGTGCAGGTACCGGTCCAGCAGGTCGTCCAGGTAGCCGGGGCCGAAGTCGTGCTCGGCGAACGCGGGCACCAGCCGGTGCAGCTTCGCCAGGTCCACCCGGGTCAGCTCTGGTGGGCGCGACAGCGCCCGCACCTCGGGGTCGGCGTCCAGCCGCCGCCGCAGCGCCGCCACCACGGTCGGCACCGGGATCGGCACCCCGGAGGCCACGTTCACCACCTCGTCGCGCACGCCCGCCGCGCACAGCGCGTCCAGCACCGGCGGCACGTGCCGCACGTCCAGCAGGTCGCGGTGCGCCTCGGGATGCACCGTCACCACCCCGTCCAGCACGCCGCGCACCAGCGACGGCAGCAGCTGCGCCGGTTGCTGCCCGTCCCCGACCAGGTGGGTCAGCCGCAGCACCAGGAACCGCGCGCCGGAGAGCTCGCACACGCGCTCCAGCGCCAGCTTGTGCCTGCCGTAGGCGTTCAGCGGGAACACCGGGCCGTCCTCGCGCCCCGGCGTCCCGTCGGAGCCGTAGATCGCCGCCGAGGACGTGGACAGGAACACCGCGGTCCGCCCGTCCGCCCGGCAGCGCCGCAGCACCTCGCCGACCAGCGCCGCCTCCCGGTCGAACTCGGCGGTGTCCGCGGCGGACGTGGTGGACACCCCGGCGGCGATCAGCACCACCTCCGGGTGCGCCGCGCCGAGCCACGCGGTGCAGTGCCGGGCGAGGAAACCGCTGCCGACGACCTCCATCAGGCGGGCACCCGCACCGCGGCGGCCCGCACCTGCTCCACCAGCCGCGCGGTCTCCTCGGCCGCGTCCAGCCACGCCGGTTCGTCCGGCGCGCGGTCCAGCACGGCGCGGGCGAACGCGGCGATCGAGTCGCGGAACTGGTGCGCGGCGGCGAGCACGAACTCCTCGGCGTGGTCCTGCTCGTCGACGCGCAGCAGCGGCCGATGCTCGGCGGGCGGGGTGAACGCGCGGTCCAGGCCCAGCGTGCCCGTCGCGCCCCACAGCCCGTAGCGGGACCGGTAGCCGTGCTGGAAGCCGAACTCCAGGTCGGCGAACACGCCGTCCGGCGACACCAGCAGCGCGTGCCCGGCGAGGTCCACGCCGCGCCGCTCGTCGACGCGCAGCACCGCCCCGGACAGCGCCAGGCCCGGACCGAGCAGCAGCTGCGCCGCCCGGATCGGGTAGACCCCGACGTCGAGCAGCGCGCCACCGCCGAGCGCCGCGTCGTAGCGGATGTCGGAATCCGGCAGCGGCGGGATGCCGAAGGTCGCGGTGAACGTGCGCAGCGCCCCGATCCGCCCGTCCGCGACGAGATCGGCGACGGTCCGGTGCTGCGGGTGGTGCAGGAACGCGAAGTTCTCCCGCAGCACCAGGTTCCGCTCCCGCGCCAGCGCGGTCAGCTCCCGGGTGCGGTCGGCGCGGTCGGTGAGCGGTTTCTCGCACAGCACGTGCTTCCCGGCGCGCAGCGCTCGCCGCGTCCACTCGTGGTGCAGCGCGGTCGGCAGCGACAGGTAGACGGCGTCGACCTCGGGATCGTCCAGCAGCGCCGCGTAGCCGGTGGTGGCGGTGCCGCCGAAGCGGTCCGCGAACTCGGCGGCCTTCGCCGCGTCCCTGCTGGCGACCGCGGTGATCTCCAGCTCGGGGATCTCGGCGGCGGCGGGCAGCGCGCGGCGCCGCGCGTTCGCCGACGAGGCCGGCACGCCGAGCCGGACCCGCCGGCTCACCGCAGGCCCCGCAGGCAGGCGATGAGGCTGCGGGCCTGCACGTTCACGTAGTGGCTGTGCTCCAGCAGCCCGGTCAGCTGGTGCAGCGCCAGCCACCGGAAGTCCGGCAGGTCCGAGTCGGGGAAGTCCGCGTCCACCTCGATGATCTGGTACCGGTTGCGGGCCTGGTAGAACCGGCCGCCCTCCTCGGACAGCTCGGTGTCGAACAGCACCTGCTCGGGCCGCCTGCCCAGCACCACGTCCAGGTGCGGCGGCCGGTAGTCGACGCCGAGACCGGCGTAGTTCTCGGGGGTGCACTGCACGGTCGGCGCCAGCTCCACCACGTCCAGGTAGCCGGGTTCGACGCGGGCGTTCAGCAGCGCGTGCAGCACCCCGTCGACGCGCTTCACCAGCAGCGCCACCACCCCGGTTCCGTGCGGGTGCAGCAGCGGCTGGGTCCAGCCGCCGACCTCGCGGCTGTTGCTGCGCACGTCCACGGCCAGCACGGTGAAGAAGGTGCCGAGCTCATGCCGGATCTCCGCGTCGGTGCGCCGCCAGCCGCGCACCGCGTGCAGCGGGATCAGCGAGGCCCGGACCTGGTGCTCGGCCTGCCGGGAGGTGATCCAGCTGCGCACCTCGGCGGTGGTGTGCAAGGTGCCCGAGCGCGGATCCCGGGACCGCGCCAGCGCGCCCGCCAGATCCGAACCGTCCACTTCGGACCCCTCGAACCCGCCGGGGAGGCAGGACAGCACGGTGCGGGCGTCCATGTTCACCAGGTCGTCCACCGCCAGCAGCCGGTGCAGCTGGCCGATCGTCACCCAGCGGAAGTCCTCGTGCTCCGCGACCGGTTCGCGCACCTCCACCAGCATGTTCCGGTTGCGCTTGCGGAAGAACCACGAGCCCTGCTCGGACTGCAGCACGTCGCTGAGCACCTGCTGACCCGCGGCCTCGCGGAAGTGCTCCAGGTACGGCACCGCGCCGCCCTCGTGCACCCGCGTGTAGTTGCTGCGGGTGGCCTGCACGGTGGGGGACAGCTGCACCCCGTTCACGTTGCCGGGTTCGGTCTTCGCCTGCATCAGGCAGTGCAGCACCCCGTCGATCTCGCGCAGCAGGATGCCGAGGATGCCGATCTCCGGCTGGTTGATGATCGGCTGCGTCCAGGAGCGCACCGGGCCGTGGTCGCTGGACACGCGCAACCCCTGCACGCTGAAGAACTTGCCGCTGGTGTGCCCGAGGTCGCCGGTGGCGTCGTCGAAGCGCCACTTGTCCAGCTCCGCGAACGGGATCCGCCGCACGTCGTGCAGCTGCGCGGCGCCGCGCTCCCGCACCCAGGCCAACAGCTCCTCGGTGGAGTGCAGCGCGTCCCGCTCGGCGCGCGCCGAGCGCGCCAACCGGTGCGGCAGGGTCGTGTCCGGCTTGCGCAGCAAGCCCGTTCCGGCGGAGGGCGCCATCGGGATCTCCTCACGGCGGTGCTGCCGGCGATCCGCTGGCGCGGCAGGCCGGGTCGCGACCATTCCTACCCGGGAAAGATTAGGAGAAACCCCAAGCCCGGCCGACGGTTCCACGATCGGATGATTGCGCGCGGAGCTCGCCGGGTAGCCGGGGGCTGATCGCGATTTCCGAACGGGAGGAGGCGCAGCACCATGACGACCGCACGGGAGATCATGACCGCGGGCGCCGAATGCGTGAACACCGATCAGACCGCCGCGGACGCGGCGCGCAAGATGACCGACCTCGGCGTCGGGGCGCTGCCCATCTGCGGCCCGGACGAGAAGATCAAGGGAGTGATCACCGACCGGGACCTGGTCGTCAAGGTGGTCGGCAAGGGCCGCGACGCCGGGACCTTCCCCGCCGGGGACCTGAACCAGGCCGAGGCGATCACCGCGGGCGCCGACGACTCCGCGGAGGAGGTGCTCGCCACGATGAAGGACCACCAAGTGCGCCGGGTGCCGGTGATCGACGGGCAGCGGCTCGTCGGCATGGTCTCGCTCGGCGACGTCGCCAAGGCCCTGCCGCACCACGAGGTCGGAGACCTGGTCGACACCCTGTCCACCTGACCAGATGCCGCTCCACTCCTGTTGCGGAGCGGGGCAGGTGGCGGAACCTCAGCGGTTCCCCCGCTGCGGGATCGATGTCACCGGTGGCTCCGCCACAGGAGAAATCGCTGTCCTCGCGAGGGAACCGCTGAGGACCCGCGGGTGGTCCGGTTGATCGGGTGGTCGCTGCTCATCGGCTTCGCCGCTGACAGGAAACAGCCGAAGAACCCACCGAGCAGGTTCGACGACAGCAGTATGCCCTGCTCTGCGGTGCGCAGCCGCCGGCGCCGCGACCTGTGCGGATCAGCGGACCAGGTCGAAGATCGTGAGGGCGGCGCCCGCGACGAACGCGACGGGCACCCCGATGGCGAGCAGCCGGTGGCGCTTCGTGCGCTCCTCCCGCAGCTGCTGCTCGGTCTTCGCGGCGATGATGAAGTGCCCCTTCTCCTGCGGCTTCGCGAGGACCAGCGGGCCGATGGCGTCGTGCACCTCGCCGAGCGCGTAGAGCCGGGTGCCCGGGCGGATCAGCCATTCCTTGTAGCGCATGCCGATCGTGGAGCTCCGATTCCCGAAGCTGAACCCGCCCAGCTGGAACCCGAATCCGCCACCGCCTCCGTTGTGCGGTTCGAACCGCTCGACCGACTGCTCGACGCCCTCGGGCTTCGTCCCCGCCGGGGCGATCCCGATGGTCCGGCCCTGCTCGTCGATCAGCGCGTAGCCCTCCTCCGAGGTGTGCTCGGAGACCGTTTCGGTCTTGCGGACCCGCCTGGTCCGGCCGTCGCGCTGCTCGACCTGCTCGTAGATCCGTTCCACCTGGTAGCGGTACCAGACGCAGGGCGCTTCGCTGAGCGCGGCGGTGAGCAGGCCTTCGGGGCGGGGGTGGGCGGCGCCGACGACCTCGGCGGTCCTGCGGAACCCGCCCCGCGCGCCGAGCTCGTCGGAGATGCGGCGCAGCTCCTCCAGCTCGTCGATCGTGGAGGTCTCGGTGCCGATCATCGCGTGGAGCTCGCTGCGGGTGCGGCGCATCCAGAAGAACCCGGCGACCGCCAGGGCCACCACGACCAATCCCACCAGCCACATGTCCCGTTCCCGTCCTTCGCTCCCACCCTGCGGTCGGAGATCGTATTCGCCGCACCGCACCGGCGGGTGCGGATCGAAAGTTCTGCTGCGAGATCGGATTCTCGACGATCCCTTTCGGCGGTCCGGCACCGGTGCGGCGCCCGGTTCACCCGCTCACCACACGTGTTCGGCTGTGCACAGCCGGCGAAGCGCCGATGGGGCGGTGCTGGGACGTCAGGCGCCGGGTCCGGGACGTCGTCGAGGCGCGACCAGTCTCGCCCGGCGTCGCCGCTGCGCGGGGCTCCTGGTGGCGCGGGCCGCAACGACCCTGGTGTTCGTGCGGCGCCTGCTCCAAGATGGGCGTGTCCCGGGAGGTGGGGCGCCGTGCGCCCCCGGCGGTCCGATGTGGACTGTCGCGTCGCGGTGTTCGACGCCCCAGTGAGTGCTCCTTCCCCGCCGTCGAGCAAGGGAGATCACGATGCCGAGACCGGTCACGCTGTTCACCGGCCAGTGGGCCGACCTGCCGTTCGAGGAGGTGTGCCGGCTGGCCGCCGGATGGGGCTACGACGGGCTGGAGATCGCCTGTTCCGGGGACCACTTCGAGGTGGACCGGGCGTTGGCCGAGGACGACTACGTGCAGGGGAGGCTGGACCTGCTTGCCGCGCACGGGTTGGAGGTGTGGACGCTGTCGAACCACCTGGTGGGCCAGGCGGTGTGCGACCACCCGATCGACGAGCGGCACCGCGGCATCCTGCCGTCCCGGATCTGGGGCGACGGTGCACCGGAGGGCGTGCGGACCCGTGCGGCGGAGGAGTTGAAGGACACCGCGCGGGCGGCGGCGAAGCTCGGCGTGTCCACCGTGGTCGGGTTCACCGGCTCCTCCATCTGGCACACCGTGGCGATGTTCCCGCCGGTCCCGGCGGAGATGGTGGAGCGCGGCTACGCCGACTTCGCCGAGCGGTGGAACCCGATCCTGGACGTGTTCGACGAGGAGGGGGTGCGGTTCGCGCACGAGGTCCACCCGAGCGAGATCGCCTACGACTACTGGACGACGCGGCGCGCGCTGGAGGCGATCGGGCACCGCCCCGCGTTCGGGCTGAACTTCGACCCGAGTCACTTCCTGTGGCAGGACCTGGACCCGGTGACGTTCCTGTGGGACTTCCAGGACCGGATCTACCACGTGGACTGCAAGGAGTCGGTGAAGCAGTTCAACGGCCGCAACGGCCGGCTCGGCTCGCACCTGCCGTGGGCGGATCCGCGGCGCGGCTGGGACTTCGTCTCCACCGGGCACGGGGACGTGCCGTGGGAGCCGATCTTCCGGGGGCTCAACGCGATCGGCTACTCCGGGCCGATCTCGGTGGAGTGGGAGGACGCGGGCATGGACCGGATGCTGGGCGCCCCGGACGCGCTCGCGTTCGTCCGGAAGCTGGCGGCGATCGAGCCGCCCGCGGTCGCCTTCGACGCCGCGTTCAGCACCGAGGCGTAGGCGCGTCCGCGGAACTCCGGCGTCGCCGTCACCTCGACGGCGGCGCCGTTCTCCGCTCCTGGGGCCCCGCGGAACTCGCGTCCGTTTTGCACGGAAAGGCGCGTTCGGCCCAGTCGGCGAGGGATCCTTCGGCGCTGCGGCGGCTCGGCGCGATGGCGGGTGGCCCGCTGGTCGGCGATCGGCGGTCCGGACCGGTGTTCCCGCAGCGCCCTTGCCGTTCCACTGTGGACTCGGCGAGGAGTTCCGGGCGAGATGGCGCGTTCTTCCCCCCGCATTCCGGATTCCCCGGGCAGCGCCCGAACGGACGCGGTCGGCTGCGCCCGTCCGGGCAGCGAACATCCGGGGGACATCGCTGATTTCTCCTTGACCGCAGGAGAAAACGTTCGCCTACTCTGTGACGAACTTCGTACGCTCCGCGCAAGAAGTGGGGTAGTCGGTGCAACCGGAGAACGCACACCAAGCTCGCCTGCTGACCTCGTTGCGGTTCGGCGGCGCCCAAGCGGCGGCGGAACTGGCCGCGCAGGTGTCGCTGTCCCGCTCCAAGATCGGTCAGGAGCTGGCCCGGTTGCAGGAACTCGGATTCGTGGAACGCGCAGGCAAGGCCGCCTCGCGGGGCGGGCGGCGCTCCGGCCTGGTGCAGCTGTCCCGGCGGCTGCGCTTCGTCGGCATCGACATCGGCGCCACCTCGCTCGACGTCGGGGTCACCGACGGACTGCTGGACCTGGTCGCGCACACCAGCGAAGGCATCGAGATCAAGGACGGCCCGGACGCCGTGCTCGGCCGCGCCGTCGACGTGGTCGAGGAGATGCGCGCCGCCGGGCACCTGCCGGGCCTGCACGGCGTGGGCATCGGGGTGCCCGGCCCGGTGAGCTTCCGGGACGGGTTCACCGTCTCCCCGCCGATCATGCCCGGGTGGGACCGCTACCCGGTGCGGGAGTACTTCGCGCAGCGGCTGGGCGTGCCGGCGCTGGTGGACAACGACGTGAACCTGATGGCGCTCGGCGAGATGTACCGCGGGCTGGGCCGTTCGGTGCCGGACTTCCTGTTCGTCAAGATCGGCACCGGGATCGGCTGCGGCATCATCACCGGGAACCGGGTGCTGCGCGGCAGCAACGGCAGCGCCGGGGACATCGGGCACATCGCGGTGCACGACACCGGGCCGGTGTGCGGCTGCGGGCGGACCGGGTGCCTGGAGGCGTGGTTCAGCGGCGCCTCCCTGTCCCGCGACGCCACCGCGCTGGCGCGCAGCGGCGAATCACCGGAGCTGCGGGAACTGCTCGCCGGTCGCGACGTGCTCACCGCGCACGACGTGGGAACCGCGATGCGCCACGGCGATCCGCTGGCGCTCGGCCTGGTGCGCGAGGGCGCGCGGCGGCTGGGCACGGTGCTGGCCGGGCTGGTGAACTTCGCGAACCCCGCGATGATCGTGGTCGGCGGGGGAGTGGCCGGGCTCGGCCACCCGCTGCTGGCGGAAGTGCGCAGCGAGCTCTACCGGCGATCCACGCCGCTGGCCACCAGCAGCCTGCCGATCGCGCTCTCCGAACTGGGCGGGACCGCCGGAGTCGTCGGCGCCGCCGGACTGATCAGCGACCACGTGCTCGGCGGCGCAGCCGCGCCTTGACCGGGGGACCCCGGCACACCGATCGGCGAGGAGCCGCCCGAGCTCCCGCAGCACCACCCTGGACGCGCTCCGCACGACAGGAGGACGGGATGAACGCACTCGGTGTCGCCCTGGTGGGCCACGCCTTCATGGGAGTGGTCCACTCGCAGGCGTGGCGGACCGTGGGACGGGTCTTCGACCTCCCGGTCCGGCCGGAGATGGTGGTGCTGTGCGGACGCCGCAAGGACGCCGTGCACCATGCCGCCGCCCGGCTCGGCTGGCGGGAGGACAGCGACGACTGGAAGTCCGCGCTGCTGCGCGACGACGTGCACGTCGTCGACATCTGCACCCCCGGCGACAGCCACGCCGAGATCGCGATGAGCGCCCTGGAAGCCGGCAAGCACGTGCTGTGCGAGAAGCCGCTGGCGAACTCGGTCGCCGAAGCGGTCGCGATGGCCGACGCCGCGGAACGCGCGCGGCAGCGGGGGATCCGGTCGATGGTCGGGTTCAACTACCGCCGGGTTCCCGCGCTGTCGCTGGCGAGGACGCTGGTCGCGCAGGGCAGGCTGGGTCGGATCAGGCACGTGCGCGCCCAGTACCTGCAGGACTGGCTGCTCGACCCGCAGGCCCCGCTGACCTGGCGGTTGCAGGCCGAACGCGCCGGATCCGGGGCGCTCGGCGATCTGGGCGCGCACCTGGTCGACCTCGCCCAGTTCCTGCTGGACGACGAGATCACCAGCGTCTGCGGCCTGGTCGACACCTTCGTGGCCGAACGGCCGCTGGGCGCGGGCACCGACCGCACCGGTCCGGTGACGGTGGACGACGCGACGATGTTCACCGCCCGCTTCGGCGGCGGCGCGCTCGGCACTTTCGAGGCGACCCGCTACGCCGCGGGGCGCAAGAACGGGTTGCGCGTCGAGATCAACGGCAGCGCGGGCAGCCTCGCGTTCGACTTCGAGTCGATGAACGAGTTGTCCTTCTACGACGCGACCGAGGACGCGGCCACCGCGGGGTTCCGCCGCATCCTGGCCACCGAGGCCGACCACCCGTACCTGCGCGCCTGGTACCCGCCGGGGCACGTGCTCGGCTACGAGCACACGTTCACCCACCAGCTGCGGGACTTCGTGACCGCCATCGGCGAGCGCACCAGCCCCAGCCCGGACTTCGCCGCCGGGCTGCGGGTGCAGCGGGTGCTCGACGCGGTGCAGCGCAGCGCCGCCGACCACAGCAGGTGGACACCGGTCGGAGGCGGCAGATGACCCGACCGCGGACGGACGACGTGCTGGTGATGTCCGGCATCGTCAAGGTGTTCCCGGGCGTGCGCGCCCTGGACGGGGTGGACCTGCGGGTGCACCCTGCTCGACGAGGACGTGCCGGGCACGCTGCGCCAGGTGGCCGAGCTCGGCTACCGCAGCGTCGAGACGGCGGGCACGCACGGCCGCACCGCCGCCGAGTTCCGCACCGTCCTCGACGACCTCGGGCTGCGCGCCACCTCCGGGCACGCCGACCTCGACGGCGGGGTGGACGCGCTGATCGAGGACGCCCGCGCGCTGGGAAACCGGCAGGTCGTCGTCCCGCACGCCGTGTTCGACACGGCCGACGGCTGGCGCGCGTTCGCCGACGAGCTCAACGAAGCGGGCCGGAAGTGCCGCGCCGCCGGGTTGCGGTTCGGCTACCACAACCACGACCACGAATTCGCGCCGGTGGACGGCGTCCTCCCGTACGACGTCCTGCGGGAGCGCACCGATCGCAGGTTCGTCCACTTCGAACTCGACCTGTACTGGGCGGTGCACGCGGGCCAGGACGTGCTCGCGCTGATCGACGCCGAACGCGACCGCATCCGCCAGCTGCACGTCAAGGACCGCGCCCTCGACGGCGAGATGGCCGACCCGGGCACCGGCACGATGGACTTCCCGGCGATCTTCGCGCACGCCCGGTCCGCCTGGGAGTACATCGTCGAGCACGACCAGCCGACCGATCCGCTGCGCACCGCGGGCGTCGGCTTCGACTACCTCCGCGCCGTCCGCTGGTGACGCGGGCCGCCGGTGCCGCAGCCCGGCACCGGCGCCCGATCCGCCGTGGTGCGACGCACGCCGTCACACTTCCCGCGGCCACCACGTCCCCCTCTTGGAACGAGGAGGGACCGGATGGAGTCGAAGAACGTCATCGTGTGCACGTCGGTGTCGCACGGCGGCACCCGCCGGATCGCCGAGGCCATGGCCGGGGTGCTGGACGCCGAGGTCGTCCCGCCGCAGCGGGCCGATCCGGACTTGCTCGCCCGCGCCGACCTGGTCGGCTTCGGCTCCGGTGTCTTCCACGGGCGGATGCACGCGGACCTGCTCGGCCTCGCGCGGGCGCTGCCGCGCGGGCGGGGGAGCGCTTTCGCGTTCGCCACCAGCGGGTTCCTCGAGTTCCCGCTGCTGCCGTTCACCCGGCCGCTGGCCCGGTCGCTCGCCGACGCGGGGTTCGCGGTGCGCGGCACCTTCACCTGCCGGGCGTGGGATACCTGGGGGCCGTTCGGGCTCGTCGGCGGCCTGCACCGGCGGCGGCCGGACGAGCGGGACCTGGCCGCGGCCCGGGAGTTCGCCGGGCGGATGCGGCGGGCGGTGGGCTGACGAGGCGGGGAACCGGCTCGGTCACCGCGGCCGGGCCGGGTGCACCGCGTCGGCGAGGAGTTCGTAGGAGCGCCGCCGCCGCGCGTGGTCGTGCACCGGCGTGGTGATCATCAGCTCGATGCTGCCGGTCCGCGCCGCGATGGCGAGCAGTTCCCGCCGGACCGTTCCTGGAGATCCGGCGACGAGGCCGGGGGAGCAGGACTCGACCTCCGCCCGGTCCAGCCCGGCCAGCTCCGCGGCGGCCCGCTCCGGGCTCGGTAGCAGGATGCGCCGACCGCGCCGGCGGCTGAGAGTCTTCCAGCGCGTCGACCCGGCGAGCCGCTCGGCCTCGGCGTCGCTCTCCGCGCAGATCACCGCCACGCTGACCAGCGTCACGGGCTCCGCCAGGTGCGCCGACGGCCGGAACGACTCCCGGTAGACCCGCGCGGCTTCCGGCACGCCCTCCGGATCGAGGTGGTGGGCGTGCGCGCACGGCAACCCGTGCTCGGCGGCCAACCGCGCCCCGGTGCCGGACGACCCCAGCAGCCAGATCTCCGGGCGGTTCCCGCGCGCGGGTACCGCCCGCGACTCCGGTTCGAAGCAGGCCAGCAGTTCGCCGAGCGCGGTGGCGTGGGCCGGTGCCGTCGTCGCCTCCGGGGGCCGCCGCAGCGCCGCGGCCATCGCGGGCGTGCCGCCGGGCGCCCGGCCGATCCCCAGGTCGATTCGGCCCGGGTGCAGGGCGGCGAGCATGCCCCACCGCTCGGCCACCAGCAGCGGCGGATGGTTCGGCAGCAGCACTCCGCCCGCGCCGACGCGCAGCCCGCTCGTGGCGGACGCGATGGCTCCCGCCAGCACCGCGGGCTCCGCGCACGCCACGCCGCGCATCCCGTGGTGCTCGGGAACCCAGTAGCGGTGGAACCCGGTCCGATCGGCGAGCCGGGCCAGGTCCAGCGTCCGGTGCAGCGCCTCCGCCGCCGAAGAACCCTCGACGATCGGCGAGGTGTCCAGCACCGACAACGTCAGATTGCACGCCACCCGCGGGATTCTCCCCGGTGGCCCGGGGAGCCCGCCCCGCGGATCAGCGCGGCACCTGCGTCATCAGGTCACCGACCTGCTGCTGCGCCGGGATGAACAGGTCCGGGTTCATCGCGCCCAGCACGAACGCGATCCCGGCCAGCACGCCCAGGACCAGTCCGATGATGGCCATGATGAGCCCCGCGGTGGCCACGCCCTTGCCGGTGCGCTCGCGCTGCATGCCGTCCTTGCGCCCGAGGATGCCGAGCACGATGCCGACGATCCCGAACACGATCGCCAGCGGCGCCAGCACTCCGGTCAGCCCGCAGAGCAGGGCCAGCAACCCGAGCACGAGGCCGAACACGGCCATCGGACTGGTCTTGGCCCTGGGCATCTCGGTGGGGGCGCCCGTCGTCCACGAAGTTCCCTGCTCGGGCTGCTGCCCGGTGTCGGTCTGCCGCGGGTCGACCTGGCTCGCCCCGGGGTGCTGCGCCTCGGCCTCCGAGGTGCCGGTCTGCCGCACCTGCCGCGGGTCGGTCTGCCGTTCCACGTCGTGCGAGTCGTACGAGTGCGCCATGGCGGTTCCTCTTTCCCCCGCGCGGATCTCCGGTGGAGGACCAGGCTCGCCGACACCGTCGCGGGCTGCGGACGCCGCTCGTGCCTCCTCGCGGTGCGGGCCGGAGCCCGTCCGCCTCCCCGGCGAGCACCTCGGGCGGTCTTCCCCCCGAGGCCTGGCCTCACCGTGCGGGTGCCCCGCCCACCAGGGCGGGCAAACCCCGCCCCCTCGGCCGTCCGGCGACCCGGCGCCGCGAGCACCGCCCGCTCCGGTTCCTCCCGCGGATCAGCGCCCGGGTGGATCACCGGGGCAGAACGTTCTCGGCGGGCGAAGGGGAAATGCCCGTGCCCGATCGTGCCGATTCGCGGGAGGACCGCATGCCGGGCGGTCGGAACGGGACGATCGCGCATTGCGCTGATCGGCTCAGCGCCACCGCGACTTTCGCCGGAATCGTCGGCACACGAACTGGTGCGCACCCGTTCGACCTGCGGTTCGAGCAGCGCGGATGCTCGTTCGAAGGCGTCGGTCACGGTTCTGCGTTCCGCGGGGGAATCGTCGTAGACCCTTCGTAGGGTTCGCGCATGACAGCAGTCCAGACGTATTCCTACGTGCGGCCGTCGGCCGTGCGCGGATCCGGTTCCGGCCGGGCGCTCGCGCTGGAGACCTCCGGCGGTTCCACGCCGAGCGGGGACGTCGCCAACCCGGTGTTCTTCCGCGGTTTCCTGACGGCGCCGCTCGCCGCCGCGGCAGGCGTGCTGGCGGTCGCGGAGGTGGCGCAGGCCCGCTACGTCCGGCAGGACGCCGCGCGGTCCCGGGACCCGGTGGTGACCGCGAACGGGGACCGGTTGCGGGTGGAGTCCTTCTCCGGCTGCGGCGGCGTGTACGCGCGCCTCGACGTGCTGGCTCCGGGGCTCGACGGCGACGAGATCGGGCACGGCACCACGAACGTCGACGTCAACCCGCCGTTGCAGCGGGCGCTCGCCACGCTCGGCGGTCTGGACCCGCTGCACCTGGCGATCGGCCCGGACGAGCTGGCGGTGCGCACCTTCGACGGCCGGTTCGTGGAGAAGCGGGTCCCGCTGCCCGAGCGCTGGTTGCGCGGTTTCGCCGAAGCCCAGGTGCTCGGCGCGGGTTTCGAGCTGCGTGCCGAGGTGCCCGCGGCGGAAGCGGCGGCCCTGCTGCGGATGCTGCCCCGGCCGAACCCGTCCGCCGGCGTCCGCGGCACGCGGTGGGTGCTGCCGGTGGGCGGCGCGCTGCGGCCCGTCACCCGGCCGGCGCCGGGCGCGATCCCGCTGCCCGGTCCGGAGCGGTTGCACGCGGTGCGGCACGTGCTGCCGCACGCCGTCGCGTTGCGCGCGTACTCCCCGGCGGCCGAGGAGAGCACCGCGGTGGCCTGGGAGGTGGAGCTGCCGCACCTGCGGCTCACCCTGATGCTCTCGCCGGAACCCGGGCGCGGGTTCTCCGGCGAAGGCGGCGTGCTCGACGATCTCGCGACGGGCAGCGCCGAGGCCGACGCCGACCTGATCTCCGCGCTGCTGGCGTGGGAGCCGACGATCGACGTGCCCGAACTGGCCCGGCAGGCGGACCTGCCGCCGGAACGGGTGCGCGCCGCGCTGACCGTGCTCGGCACCTCCGGGCAGGTCGGCTACGACCTCGCCGAGCAGGCGTACTTCCACCGCTGCCTGCCGTTCTCGGCGGGTGCCGTCGAGACCCGCAACCCCCGGCTGCGGCGGGCGCGGGCGCTGATCGCCGAGGGCTTGGTCCGGCGCGACCGCGAGATCTTCCAGGTGGGCACGCCCGCCCGGGCCCAGCTGGTCCGAGCGGACGGCGCGGGGGCGCTGAGCTGCACCTGCCCGTGGTGGGCGAGGTACCGCGGCGGACGGGGGCCGTGCGCGCACGTGCTCGCCACCCGCATGTTCCAGGAGGTCGCGAAGTGACGTTGCTCGAACTGGTGGAGGCGGCCGACTGCGACGGGGTGATCGAGGCCCTGCCCGGGCTGCCCCCCGAGGAGCGCGACGCCGAATGCGGCGAACGGCTGTTCGCGGCGCGACGCGCGCGGTCGGACGAGTGGACGTTCGCGCAGGAGTGGGCCTGGCTCGCGGCGACGCTGGGCTGCGCGATCAGCCCGGCGGAGGCCGCGGAGCAGCTCATCAGGTTCCGCGGCACCGCAACCGACCGGAGCGGGCAGCTCAGCGGTGCCGTCGACGTGCACCCGGTCGCCTGGCGGATCGAACTGGTGGCACGGATCCGGGACGCCGTGCCCGACGAGGGGTACTCGTGCTGTTTCCGGCTCGTCGAGCACATCGCCCGCGGAACCGGGGCGCCGATGCCGGACCGCGACGTGTTCCTCCGCGCGTGGCTGTTCAACCACTTCGGGCACTACCGGCACGTCGGCAGCTCCCGCTTCGACCCGGCGGACGTCGAGCGGCTGCGCGCGGACCCGCTCACTCCGGTGTTCCTGCCCCTGGCCCTGGAACGGCCCGGAGTGCCGGTGCGGTCCTGGCTGCTGCCGTTCGTCCAGCTCGCCGAGGACGGACTGCTGGAGCGGCGGGCGCTGCTGCGTCGGGTCGTGGCGGAGGTGCGGCAGGACGGCGGGGTTCCCTTCGGCCACGCGCAGGAGTGGGAGCTGCTCGCCCCCACCCGGGAGGAGCGGGCCGAACTGGCCGACGACCTCGCCGCAATCGTCGAGGCCCAGCTGACCCGCCTGCACCAGGACGGCACCCGGAAGACCACCGAGCCGACGCGGGACTACCTGCGCGTGCTGCTCGCCGATCCCGCGGACAACGTCCGGTACGTCCGGGACCACCTCGCGCTGCTGGACAAGTCGTTGCCGGTGGCCGCGCTCGCCCAGGAACAGCTGGTCGAGGTCGACCGGGTGGAACCGCTGGAACCGGAGCTCGTCTCCGACGCGTCCGCGCGGATCCTGCTGCGGGAGGAGAAGAAGCTGGTCCGCACCCAGCTGTCCTGGCTCGACCGGCTGGCGAAGGGCGATCCCGCCCGCGCGCACCGCGTGGTGCTCGACGCCGCGCTCGCCTTCGACAACCGGGACGTGGTGCTGCAGGAGCGCGCGCTCCACGTGATCGCCCGGCACCTGCGGTCCGCGGGGGACGACGTGCTGCCCCGGCTGCGCACCTCGGCCGCGCGGCTGCACGCGAGCCTCGCACCGCGTGCCGCGGAAGTCCTCGGCAGCGAGGAAGCGGGCGGCACCTGCGTCGAGGCGCTTCCGCCCGCCCCGCGACCGGAACCGGTACCGGGACCGATCGAGACGGTGGTCGAAGTCGCGCAGGAGGTGGCGGTGGCCATCGCCGACGACTGGGAACCGATCGGTTTCGAGCGCGCCCTCGACGGCGTGGTCCGCCACGCCGCCCTCGACCGGGCCGGACTCACCGAGGCGCTGCGCCCGGTCGCCCGCAAGGAGCCGCGTGGGCTCTTCGGGCAGGGGCCGTACCTGTTCGACGTCGTGCGGACGCTGCGCGGTGACGAGCCGCGGGAGTTCGCCCTCACCGGTGCGATCTGGAACCGGTACCGGAGGGACGAGGCCGTGCTGTCCCCGCCGGAGTCCATGTTGGACGCGCGGATGCTGGAGGTGCTGCGCATCGTCGAGTCCGGCTCGCAGCCGTTCCTGCTCGCCACGCCCACGTGGTCCACGGGCGCCCTCGACGCGGACGTGCTGGTGGAGCGGATCGCGGCGTTCGAGGAGCTCGGGGTGGTGGCGGCCGAGCACGACTTCGCCCAAGCGCTGCTGCGGGTCGACCCGGCCCCCGGCGAGCGGGTCGTGCGCACCGCCGAGGCGTTGCGCTCCGAACCGGGGCGGCGACTCGCGCGGTGGCTGCGCGGCGGCGGCCTGCCGCACCAGGACTCCACCCCCGCCGGCTGGGCGGAACCGGCCGCGCACCGCGACGCGTTGTGCCGCCCGGCGCACCCCGGCCCGGGGATCGAGCTGCCGCTGCCGCCCGCGGCCGCAGACCTGGTCGGCGACGCGCAGCGGGAGCGGGTGCGCTGCGGGCTGGACCCCTTCTGGCTCGCACAGCTGCCGCACCACCGCGACGAGGTCGTGGCCCGCGACATCAACACCGCGTTCGTGCGGGGGTGGGGCAACGAGCGGTTCCTGCCGCACCTCGCCGCCGCGGGCGGCCCGGCGGGCTTCGCCGTGCACCGCCTGCTGGCCGGCGAGATCGGCAGCTGCCGTCCTGCCCTGCGCGACCTCGTGCTCGACTCGTTCCTGGTGCTGGCCGCCCGCGGGCAGCTGGACACCGGACTGCTCGGCGAGCAGCTCGGGGCGATGTTGAGCGGAGGCAGGATGAAGGTGAGCGACGTGCACGCCACGCTCCAGGCCGCGGCCGACACCGGTGCCTACCGCACCACCTGGTGCGTGCTCGCCGCGGCGCTGCCCGGCCTGCTCGGCGGCGACATCCCCCGCGATTCGGCACGCCTGCTCGCGCTCGCCACCGAATGCGCCGCGCGCTGCGGCGCCACGGGCGAGATCCCGGCCGTCGCGGAGGTCGCCGCCCGCAAGGGGTCCACCCAGCTGGTGAAGAGCGCCCGCGCCCTGCGGGACGCGCTGGCCTAGCACCGCGTTCTTCGGCGGGCCGGCCTCCGGGACCCGCCGAAGAACGCGGCACCGCCTCCGGCGATGCCCGGTGCAGGATGTTCCTCGCCCAGCCCGGGTGCGCACCGCAAGGCAGCGGAGATCGCCGTTGATCACCCGCCGTGACGAGCGTGGCCTGCCGAGCGAACCCGGTGGACGACCGACGGCGGCCCGGCCCCGCGAGTCGTCCGGCGTGGGCCCAAGTCCGCGGCCCGGGACCCACTCGCCGACCCGGGCGTGGTCAGTCGAGGATGTGCGCGGCGAGCGCGTCGAGCATCCGGTGGTCCGCCTCCTGCGAGCGCATCTCGTCCGGAGTGCCGGGGTAGGTGTCGAACAGGACGTGCGTCGCGCCGAGCTCCGCGAGCCCGCCGAGGTCCCGGCGAACCTGGTCCAGCGTGCCCTGCCCGGCCAGGCGCGTGTCGTCGTCCAGCGCGGAATCGGTGAGCAGCAGGGGAAGCCGCGGCGCGAAGCCGGGCGCCGCGCGACCGGCGTCCTCGGCGGCGCGCAGCAGCGCGGGCACGCCCTCGTCGCGCAGCCACGCGACCCGCTGGTCGAACGGGTGCCACGCGTCGCCGAACCGCACCGCCCGGCGGATCGCCGCGTGCCCGTTGCCGCCCACCCACAACGGGGGACGGCGGGTCGGGAGCGGGCCGGTGGACACCTCGTCGAAGGACACGAACTCACCGTGGAACGACAGCGTCTCCTCGGTCCACGCCCGCGTCAGGACCTCCAGGTACTCGTCGGTCATCCGGCCGCGGCGCTCGAAGGGCAGCCCCAGCGCCTCGAACTCCTGGCGCGCCCAGCCGATCCCGGCCCCGAACAGGAACCGCCCGCCGCTGAACCGGTCGATGTTGGCGGTGACGCGGGCGGTGTGCAGCGGGTGGCGGTACGGCACGATCGCGACCGTCGTGCCGAGCTCGATCCGCTCGGTCTGCCCGGCGAGCCAGGCGAGCGTGGTGAACGGGTCGTAGAACGGCGCCGGGTACGGTCCGGCCGCGTCCGGCGTGACCGCGACGTGGTCGGAGATCATCGCGAAGCCGAACCCGCGATCCTCCGCGTACCGGGTCCAGCCCAGCAGCGTCGACGGATCCGTGCCCGGCCCGAAGTTCAGTACGTTGACGCCGAATCGCACCCGTGGCTCCTCGTCCTCGTGGACCTCCTGCGTCCCCAAGGCTGTCTTCCCCGCGCGATTCCGTCCAGCAGCCGCCCGGCCGATGTGCGGTGGCCGGGTGGCTCGTGCGCCACCCGGACCCCCTCCGGGTCGGTCGCGGCGTCCCCAGGCCCTGAATCAGCTGGGTGAGACCCGAATCCGCTGCCCGCCCACCCGGCGTCGCGCTGGAAGATCCCGCACGGACGAGGAGGGGGCCGGGTCCGAGGAATTCCTCCCGGAGCGTGGTCACGCACCTGCTGTGGCGGGGCCGAACCACTTGGTCAGGGCCTCGCGGAGGGATCGGGCGTCCGGTCGGGCGTCGTTCGACGCCCAGGCCGTGTAGCCGTCCGGGCGGAGGAGCATCGCGGTGGTCGAGGTGTCGGCGCGACCGGTGACGACCTGCACCCGGTCCCGCCAGCCGGACAGCGCGTCGACGAGCGAGCCGGTCGTGTCCAGCAGGAGCGGCCGGGCATCCGCGGTCAGCTCCGCCAGCCGGACGGATCCGCCGGCGGTGTCGAGCCGCAGGTCCGGCGCCCACCGGCCGACCAGCGGGTGCTCGGCGTCAATGCCCATCTCGTAGCGGACGTCCGCGCCGGACATCAGGTCCGCGATGTGCTGCACGTTGCGCGGCTCGTGGAGGAGTTCGCCGAACAGCTCCCGCAGCGCGCCGATCTCGTCGCCGGGGGAGAGCAGCGCGGACTGGGCCAGGGTGTGCATGACGACCCGCCGGGCCACCGTTCGCCGTTCGGTCTCGTAGCTGTCCAGCAACCCGGGCGGGGCCCAGCCGTGCAGTTCGGCGGCGAGCTTCCAGCCGAGGTTCACGGCGTCCTGCAGCCCGAGGTTCAGCCCGGGGCCGCCGATCGCCGAGTGCACGTGGGCCGCGTCGCCGACCAGCAGCACCCGGCGGTCCCGGAACCGGTCGGCCAGCCGGGTGTTGCCGCTGGCCAACCGGCGCAGCTGGTGCGGGCCGTCGCCCTCGGGCGGGCCGAGCGGCAGGTCGGCACCGAGCACGCGGCTCGCGCTCGCGTGCAGCTCGTCCACCGTCATCGGCTGGTCGGTGGGGCCCGCCGACCATTCCATCGTGGACACCAGCGGTGCTCCCCCGGGGAACGGGGCGTAGGCGAGCACGCCGCGCTCGGTGCGGTGGTGGATGAACGGTGGTACGAAGCCGTGCCCGGGCACGTTCAGGCCGAGCGTCGTCGGGTCCACCAGCGACGGCGGGACGGTGACGTGTGCCAGGCGGGAGACCACGTCGTCCTTGGTGGCTCCGGGGAATCCGATGCCGGAGAGCTTGCGCGTCTGGCTGCGCCCACCGTCCGCGCCGACCAGGTAGCGGGCGCGCAACCGGTGCGGTCCGTCCGGTCCGACGACGTCGACGGCGACGAAATCGGTGTCCTGGGCCAGCCCGACGAGTTCGTGCCCGCGACGGATCTCCGCGCCGAGTTCGAGGGCGCGCTCCTCCAGCACCTGCTCGATCCGGCGTTGCGGCACGCCCAGCGCGTACATCGGGTTGTCGTCGAGAACCTCCAGTTCGAGCCGCATCGCGCCGAACGCGAAGGCGGGGATCGGTTGCGGCGGACCGGAATTCCCGTTGAGACGCTCGTACAGGCCCCGGCGGTCGAGCATCCGCACCACCTGGCCGACCAGTCCGTTGGCGCGGTGTTCCGCCGTCCGCCCCGGCAGGCGTTCGAGCACCAGCGGCCGGATCCCGGCCAAGCTCAACTCGCAGGCCAGCATCAACCCGTTCGGCCCGGCGCCTGCGATGACGACATCGGTGGTCACGGATTTCTCCTTGCTTCCGGAGGAGAACGACGCGTGGGACCGCGTCGTCCGGTGGTGGTCGGGACTACGGCACGGGCAATCCCGCGGCGAGCTGCCGCAGCGCGTCGCGCAGCACCGGTGCCATCGGAGTGGGCTCGGCGGCCCTCAGCCAGTGCTCGGTGGCGACCGCGATCGCAGCCCCCACCGCTCCGGCCACCAGCCGCGGATGCAGGTCGCGGGCCGGATCGGTGCCGGTGCGCTCGGCGACGGCGGCGGCGAGCTCGGCCTCAGCCGCGGCGTTGGCCTTCATGAACTCGCCCTGCAGCGCTGGTTCCGAGACCATCAAGCGCACGCCGTCGAGCCACTGCTGCTCCGGTTCGCGCTCGCCGGCGCCCTGCCCCAGCGCGAACCGGGCCAACGCGGCGTTGGTGATGGCCGTCCACAACGGCTCGGACGCGGGCCGCGCCCGCAGCTCCACCGCGATCTGTCGGGCCCGCTCCAGGTGCCGCGCGGCGATCGCCTCGCCCTTGCCGGCGAAGTAGTTGTTGAAGGTGCGCGGGGAGACACCGACCTCGGCGGCGATGTCCTCCACCCGCACGTTCTCCAGCCCGCGCTCCACCGCGAGCCGGATGGCCGCCCAGCTCAGCGCGAGCCGCGTCTCCTGCTTCTTGCGCTCGCGCAGTCCGATCCGCTCACCGTCCACGCCACCCACCGTACACGCGAACTTGCGCGCCACGCAAAAATGCGCAACCAGAAAAAATGACCTGCCCTGTCTTGTCCCGTTACGACGTGCCGGAACCGTGCTCGACGCGGTGCGGGAATCTTCGGAGACGCAGAGAGCGCACGACACGAGCCGAGGCCACCGCTGGGTTGCGGCGCATCCGCCACGAGGGTCAACGGCAGCTCACCCGAGACGGGATCCACCAACTCGTCACCCGGATCGGTGGTCCACACGAACTGCTCCGCAACGCGGACAACGACGACAAGACCGACCTCTACGGCAACGTCGGCCTCCGCCTCACCTAACATCCCCACAACGACGAAGTCCGGGTCGAGATGACTCTCGACCCGGACTCGTTGGAGCATTGGTGCGTGTCCGAGGGGGACTTGTGCACTAACCACACGGCTCCTGCTTCCCGAGAAAGGTTGAAGCAGAAGGCGTCAATTCCAGATTGGGCACCGGTTGGGGCCCTGGTTACGGAACGCTGCGCGGTGTCGACTTCGAGTCCATCATCGACTTCGCCCGGCTCGGATGAGGATCTCGCCAGCGTGCCGCGATTCTCGGTAGCGCTGTGTGGAGAAGAGGCCCTGCATGCGGGTCATCGCACCAGAGGGGTGACCGTGTTCGCCTGTGTCGGGAGCCTTACTCGGTTCTGGAGACCGTGTCCTGGTCGACCTGTTCGGTGAGATAGCTCTGCATCAGTTCGCGGGCGTCGAGCCGGAAGAGGTTGAGACGGCGGGTGTGGCGCAGCAGCAGCAGGCCGGACGCGTGTGCGAACGCTTCTGCAGTCAGGCGGGTGGCCACCTCTGTTCCGAACAGCTCTGCTGCGGCGCTGCGGGCCGGTTCGAGGGTGGCGAGCAGTGCCGCGTTGAGCTCGCGATTGGTCTCCTCGTCGGAGAGTCCGTGTGGTGCCATGCCACCGGAGAACAGGTAGAACCCCATGTCGAGGTCGCGGGGGTTCTCGTCGTAGAAGTCGAAGAAGGCCAACGCGGCGGCGACGTAGCGGGACGCTGCGGTGGCGACATGGGACGCTGCGGTTTCGGTCGCGCTCTGCAGCCGCCTGAGTGATTCGTTCAGCGCCGCTGCGTAGATGTGCTCCTTGCTCGGGAAGTAACCGTAGATCGCCCCCGGGGTGTAGCCGGCCTCTTTGGCGATCGCTCGCATGCTGGCTTCACGCAGCCCGTCACGAGCGAAAACGCGCAGCGCTCCCTCGAGTATCAGCGCTCGCTTGGTCTCGCTCACCGCATCGAGTCGCTCCGCGCGGGCACCCTCAGCCATGTCCTTCGCCCTTCCTTCGTGTTGACGGTGACGCTACACTCTGAACACCGTTCAATCGAATGAACAACGTTTAGTCGCCGAGAGGGAGAGCCAGCTCATGACTGCCGTCACCGCCATCGGTGCCAGCGAGCGAGTCGCTGACTACAACGACCGCTTCCAGACCTTCCTCGACCAGGAGGTCGCCCCGATCGAAAAGGAGCTGGCACAGCAGGGCGCTGGCACGGCCAGCCAGCCACAGTTCGACGAGCAGGGACGGATGCATCCGGCGGTGTGGGAGGCGCGGCGGCAAGTCCAGCGCCGCGCGGGTGCGCTCGGCCTCTACGCGCCGCACAACTCGGTCTCTGCTGGTGGCAGGGGTTTCACCCGGGTTGAGATGCACCACGTCGAGGAGTTCGTCTACCACCGATCCGGTCTCGGGCTCGGCCTGGCCGCGCTGGCCTGGACCGAGGGGCCGAACCCGGCGATCGAACACTGCTCGCCGACCATGCGGGAGCAGTATCTGCAGCCGCTGATCGAGGGGGAGATCACGGCGGCGTTCTGCAACACCGAGCCCAGCGTCGGCTCCGATGTCCTGGCGATGTCGACCCACGCGACCCGCGACGGTGACGACTGGATCATCAACGGCAAGAAGGCGTGGATCACCAACTCGCACTTCGCCGACGTCCTGCAGGTCGTGGCCGTCACTGAGCCCGGTGCTCGGACTCGGTCGCTGTCGATGTTCCTGGTCGACGCCAACGCGCCTGGGGTGACTCGGGGGCGTGATCTGCCGACGATGATGGCGGACGGGTTGACCGGCACGCTGGAGTTCAGCGACGTGCGGGTTCCGGCCGAGAACGTCGTCGGCGAGATCGGCGACGGTTTCGCACTGGCGATGTCGTGGATCAACTGGCGCCGGCTCTGCCGCGGTGGCATGTGCGCCGGCTGGGGTGCCTGGTTGCTCGAACGGGCCCTGGACTACACCCAGGAGCGCACCTCGGGTGGCGAGCCGATCGCCGCGCAGCAGGCGGTGCAGCACATGTTGGCGAACATGGATGCCGATATCTACCAGGCCCGCGCCACGTCTCTGGTGGCGCAGGCCGAGCTCGATGAGCTGGGCCCGTTCGCCATGCCGATGCACTCCGATGCTCCCCGGTTGATCAGCCTGGTCAAGGTGATCAACGACGAGGCGTTCTTCCGCGTCGCCGACACCGCGGTGCAGGTGCGCGGCGCGATGGGTCTCATGCAGGACTCGCCGGAGGAAAAGCTGTTCCGGGTCGCGCGCAACCTCCGCATCCCGGCCGGAACGTCTGAGATCCAGCGCAACGGGATTGCGCGAGGCCTGTTGAAGAGGCGAGCTGCATGACGACCGTGACGACCCCGCTCACGCAGTACTCGCCGGGCGGGGGGTGTGCCTGCAAGATGCCGCAGAGCCTGCTCAACGACGTGCTCGCGTCGCTGAATGCGGGCGACTGCGCGGGCAGTGGCCGCGCCAGTCCTGCTGGTGCGGCCCTGAGGGTCGGGTTGTCGCCGGCGGATGACGCGGCCGTTTTTGACGTGCCTGGGCTTGAAGGCCGTTCCTTGGTGGTGACCACCGATTTCCTGACTCCGATGGTGGATGATCCCTACGATTGGGGACGCATCGCGGCCACCAATGCCCTGTCGGACGTCTACGCGATGGGTGGGCGCCCGCTGTTGGCGCTGAACCTGCTCGCGTGGCCGGAGAACCTCGACCGCGCACTGCTCGCGGAGGTCTTGCGGGGAGGTGCGGGCGCGGTCGCTGAGGCTGGCGCGGTGCTGGCCGGCGGGCACAGCATCGTTGACCCGGCCCCCAAGTACGGGCTGGCCGTCGTGGGCGAGGTCGACGAGAACTCCATCCTGCGCAAGGGCGGGGGTCATGCTGGCGACCTGCTCGTGTTGACCAAGCGGCTCGGCGCCGGGGTCATCGGGACGGCGGTGAAACGGGGACAGGCACCGGACGCGGCCGTCAGCCAAGCGGTCGCCACGATGAGCCGCTCCAACGCCTCCGCGGCCGGGGTGGCCACGACCGCGGGACTGCGCGGCGGCACCGATGTCACGGGCTACGGCCTCATCGGCCACCTGCATGAGATGGCGCTCGCGGCCGGCCTCGAGGCCCGAATCCGGCCGGAGACCGTCCCGCTGCTGCCCTCGGTGGCTGAGCTCGTGCGGCAGGGGTGCGCGCCGGATGGCAGCCGTCGCACTCTCACCGACGCGCTCGCCGCGGGCTGGTTCGACCCCGCCACCGCCGATGAAACCACGCAGCTGCTGCTGGCGGATGCCCAAACATCCGGCGGTCTGCTGCTGTGCGTCCCCCCGGCTGCCGCGAGCTCGACGATTGCGGCCTTGCACGGGCGCGGTGATGCGGAGGCAGCCGTGGTCGGTGAACTCGTCGCCGGACGCCATGGCCACGTTGCGATCGAGACGCAACCAGGCACTGGGGGAGGGGAGTGCCGATGGACCGTTTGAGTTGCGTGACCGGCCGGTTCCAACCGGTGCATGAACAGCACTTGGATCTTTTCGAGATCGCGCTGCGTGATGCCGACCATCTCATCATCGCGATCACCAACCCTGATCCTGTTGCGCGGCAGGAGGAATCGACGTCGGCACACCGGCACCTGGCCGAGGCCAACCCCTTCACCTACTTCGAGCGCGCCCGGCTCCTGCACGCGGCGTTAGCAGACCGGGGCTGGGTGGAGAGGACGACCATCGTGCCGTTCGATCTCACCCGGCCGGAGTGCTGGCCGCACTACGTCCCGCTGCGTGCCCGGCAGGTGGTGCGCGCCTACAGCGACTGGGAGCGCCACAAGGCGGGGCTGCTGGCTGACGCCGGGTATTGGCTCACGGTGCTTGACGGCGATCCGACCGCCAAGATCTCCGCCACCGACATCCGCGCACACCTGGAGGACAAGACGGCGACGTGGACGGGCTTGGTGCCCGCCTCCATCGTTCTGCCCCTGACCGAGCTGCTGAAAGACCGGTCAGCAGCACGTACTGGAGGTCGATGATGACGCCGCCTGGATACGGCGAAACCCAGCCCCGGCTGGAGGACGACCGGTTGCCGATCGTGCTGGTCATCTTCGACGGGCTGGGCGATCGTCCCATCCCCGAACTCGGTGGCCGCACTCCCGCCGAGGCGGCCCACACCCCGCATCTCGATGCCCTGGCCCGTGACGGCGCTTCCGGCTGGCACCTGCCTTTCGGATGGGGACGAGCACCAGCCTCCGAACTGGCCCACTGGGCGATGTTCGGCTACTCCACGGTGCCCTTCCCCGGTCGCGCCGTGCTGGAAGCGCTCGGCGCCGGACTCGACGTCGCCCGCGACTGCGCGGCCACGCACGCGGCGCTGCGCACCTCGCGCCGCGACGGCGACCGCCTGTGGATCGCCGGACGGGCCCGCGTCGACGACGACGCCGACATCGCCGCCCTGTTGACCGGCCTCGGGCCGGTGCTCGCCGAGCACGGGATGAGCCTGCAACGCCACGGTACGACCGGCGAAGCGCTGCTGACCGCCCCCGCTCACGGGTGTGCGCAGGTGACCGACTCGGATCCGCTGTTCGAGAACTTCCACCCCTGGATGCAGCCAATCCCGACCAGCGTGACCGGTTCGGCCTTCGCCGAAGCACTCACCGCGGCACTGCAAGCAGCACACCGCTACCTGCGCGCCAGCGACATCAACACCGCCCGGCAACTCCGCGGGCTGCCCGCGCTGGACGTGCTCACCACCAAGTGGTCCGGCCGCTATGGCGACATTCCCTCATTCGTCGAGCAGGTCGGCGTCGCCGGCGCCGCGGTCACCAGCACCCGCCTGTACCGCGGGATCGCCACAGCCCTGGACATGGCCTCGGTGCACCTGCCCCCGGTCGACGACCCGGTTCGTGACATCGCAGCACGACTCGAGGCCGCAGAGGACCTCATCGCCTCCGGTGCCCGTTTCGTGCACGTCCACACCAAGGCCACCGACGAAGCCGGCCACACCAAGCAACCCCACGCCAAACGCGACGTCCTCGAAGCACTCGACCGGGGCCTGACCGGCCTGGCCAGCCTCGCCGACAGGGCGATCGTCGCAGTGACCGGGGATCACGCCACGCCCTCCACCCACGGGGTGATGCACACAGCCGACCCCACACCTTTGCTCGTGGCCGGCCCGACGGTAAGGCCCGACACCGTGACCGAATGGGGAGAACTGCCTGCCCGTGACGGGTGGTGGGGCAACGTCCGAGCCGAGGAATTGCTGCCCCTGCTGTTGGGGCAGGCCAACCGGCCGGTCTTCCTCGGCCACCGCATCACCACCCACCCGGTGATCGCACTCGCCGATACACCACGACCGATGCCGGTCACCGAAGACGTCATGACCGGCCGAAGCTGACCTGGGTGGCCAACCCGACTCCAGGTCCCGCCACTCCGACACCCGGCCACCCTCGAGGCGCCGGAGTGGCCCCAGCACCACACATTTCAGACCGGAAGCCCGTGACAAAGCAGTCACGGGGATCGGAGCAGCATGATTGGATATCAGGAGACCTTCCGCGCCAGCGTCGAGGAGCCCGAGACGTTTTGGCGCGAGGCCGCGACGGCGCTCGACTGGCACCGCGCACCGGAACGCGTCCTGGACGACACCGCTGCACCCTTCTCCCGCTGGTACCCGGACGGGCAGCTCAACGCCTGCCACAACGCCCTGGACCGCCACGTGCAAGCCGGCCACGGTGACCGCGCCGCGCTGATCTACGACAGTCCCGTCACCGGGACCAAGAAGACCTACACCTACGACCAGCTGCTTGATGAAGTGGCGCGGTTCGCCGGTGCACTGACCGAGCTCGGAATTGGCCACGGCGACCGGGTCGTGATCTACATGCCCATGGTTCCCGAAGCCGCGATCGCGATGCTGGCCTGCGCCCGCATCGGCGCGGTCCACTCAGTCGTCTTCGGAGGATTCGCCCCGAACGAGCTGGCGATCAGGATCGACGACGCTGCCCCCAAGGCCGTCGTCACAGCTTCGTGCGGGATCGAAGGCAAGCGCATCATCGAATACAAACCGCTGCTCGAGCGCGCACTCGAACTGGCCGATCACAGCCCGGATCACTGCATCGTGCTGCAACGCCCGCAGGCGGTCGCCGAGCTAGGCGGCCGCGATCTCGACTGGCACGAGGTGATCGCCACCGCCAAGCCTGCTGACTGTGTCCCGGTGGGTAGCACTGATCCGCTCTACATCCTCTACACCTCGGGCACGACGGGCAAACCCAAGGGCGTCGTCCGCGACACCGGCGGGTACGCCGTGGCCCTGACATGGTCCATGCGCAACATCTACGACGTCGGCCCTGGCGAGACGATGTTCAGCGCCTCCGACGTCGGTTGGGTCGTCGGGCACTCCTACATCGTCTACGCGCCCTTGCTCGCCGGCGCCACCACGGTGTTCTACGAAGGCAAACCCGTCGGGACACCGGACCCGGGCCAATTCTGGCGTGTCATCGCCGAGAACCAGGTGAAGGCCCTGTTCACCGCGCCCACCTCGTTGCGCGCGATCAAGAAGGAAGACCCGGAAGGTTCCTTCCTCTACGACTACGACCTCTCCAGCCTGCGCACCGTGTTCCTGGCCGGCGAGCGCCTGGACCCGGAGACTCTCCGCTGGGCCCAGGATCGCCTCGGCATCCCGGTCATCGACCACTGGTGGCAGACCGAGACCGGCTGGCCGGTCGCGGCGAACCTCATGGGACAGGAGCCCATGACCGTCAAACCTGGCTCTGCGACCGTCGCAGTCCCCGGCTGGAACATCACGGTCGTCGACGCCGCTGGCCGGCCTGTTCCGCGCGGCACCGATGGCACGATCCTGCTGAAACTGCCGCTACCCCCAGGCGCGCTGACCACGCTCTGGAACGACGACGAACGCTACGTCTCCTCATACCTGTCCGAACACCCGGGCTACTACGCCACCGGCGACGGCGGACACATCGACGACGACGGCTACGTGTTCATCATGGGACGCACCGACGACGTCATCAACGTGGCCGGCCACCGGCTCTCGACCGGAACCATGGAGGAGGCCCTCGCCGCGCACCCGGCAGTCGCCGAATGCGCTGTGATCGGCGTGGCCGATCCGCTCAAGGGGCAGCTACCCCGGGGATTCGTCGTGCTGAAAGCCGGCGACCAGCACAACGAGGTCACGGTCATCGCTGACCTCATCACGCTGGTTCGCGACCGAATCGGAGCAGTGGCAGCGCTCAAAGACATCTCGATCGTGCCCGCCCTGCCCAAGACCCGCTCCGGCAAGATCTTGCGGAAAACGATGAGAGGAATCGCCGACGGCGCCGACGAACCGGTGCCCTCGACCATCGAGGACGCGGCCGCGCTCGACGCACTCCGTACCGTTCTGCGGCGCGACTGAGAACTCCGCCCCGACACGAGGTGTCTCGCGGAGCGATGTCCAGCGCCGCGAGCGCCATCCAGAACAAGGTCGGCTCGGCACGTCGCTGCTCGCCGTGATGGGCTCCGCCGCGCGGCGAGCGCTCCAGCCCCTTCCCAAGGCGGTGAACTCGGCGACCACGTCGGCGGACGTAGAGCCGGTTCGCTGCGGTGCATGCCCGGCCGCCGTTTCGGAGCCTCGCCGCTCAAGCGTTGGCGGCTGCTGATCGGGGCGTCGCAGTCGTCTCCGACGCCCCGTTTCGGCCTCGTACCGCTGGGCACTGAAGGCTCCGACGGCCCATTCGATCCGTCTCTACGCCGCCTGGGGACCACGGCCATCACGCGGCCACCACCCTCGCCGGTCTCGCCGCGGCTCGTCTCGTTCTGCATCGACCGATCGGCGCTTCGGTGAGCCCGTCGGACACCTAGGTTCTACGCGTTCTTCCCGCGGCTTCGCGCGTTCGGGCGAGTTCGCACTACCTGAACGGGCAGTGGGGCGGTGCCCGTTGGACGCTTGGTGTTTGCCGACGTGACGAGCGCTTGAGCTGTTTCACTCGGCTGAGCAAAGGCAGTGAGGCTGGAGGTATCGGCGTGGAAGTGCAGCGGCGAGAGCCGAATCGGACGTCGTTCACGGTGCCGGGCCTGGAGGGACCGGTCGAGATCGTGATCGACAGCTGGGGCGTCCCGCACATCTATGCGACGGACACCTACGACGCGTTCCGGGCGCAAGGGTTCAACGCCGCTCGCGACCGGTTGTGGCAGATCGACTTCTGGCGCCGGCGGGGGTTGGGGCGGCTCTCGGAGGTCTTCGGTGCCGAGCACGTCGAGCGGGACCGCGCGGCGAGGCTGTTCCTCTACCGCGGCGACATGCGCCGCGAGTGGCTGTCCTACGGTTCTGACACCAAGCGGGCGAGCGTCGCCTTCGTGGAGGGCATCAACGCCTTCGTCGAGCTGACCCGCCGCGACCCGGATCTGCTGCCCGTCGAATTCCGGGAGCTGGGTTACGAGCCCGCCCTGTGGGAACCGGAGGACGTGGCGCGGATTCGCAGCCACGGTTTGTTCTACAACCTGCGCGATGAGGTCACCCGCGCCCGGACCCTGCGAGACCTGCCACGTGAGGTCGAAGAACTGCGTCGCCGTCGCGAGCCGGAGCGGAACCTGACGATCCCGGACGGGCTGGATCTCGACGTCATCCCGGACGATGTGCTGTCGGTCTACGACCTGGCCACCTCAGCACCGGCCTTCGGGCCGTCCACCCCGCTGGACCCGCAAGGTGACGTGCTTCCGGAGGGGAGCAACAACTGGGTGCTCGCCGGTTCGCGCACCCGGTCCGGTCGTCCGCTGCTGGCCAACGATCCGCACCGCGCTGCCGCGGCACTGCCCGGGCTGCGCTACATCGCGCACCTCTCGGCACCGGGCTTCGACGTGATCGGTGGGGGCGAGCCCGCGCTGCCGGGCATCTCGATCGGGCACAACGGGCGCATCGCGTTCGGTCTGACGATCTTCGCGATCGACCAGGAAGACCTCTACGTCTACGAGACCAACCCGGACGACCCCCATTCGTACTGGTACCAGGGTCGTTGGGAGCCGATGCAGCGGCTGACGGAGACGATCGAGGTGCGCGACGGCGAAGCGGTCGAAGCCGAGCTGCTGTTCACCAGGCACGGCCCGGTGATCTACCAGGACGACGCGCGCCACACCGCTTTCGCGGTCCGGGCCGCCTGGCTGGAACCGGGAATGGCCCCGTACCTGGGCAGCATGGACTACATGCGCTCCCAGAACTACGACGAGTTCCTGGCCGCGATGAACCGGTGGGGCGCACCGCCGGAGAACCAGGTCTACGCCGACCCGGCCGGCACGATCGCGTGGAAGACCGGCGGTCTCACGCCGATCCGGCCGAACTGGGACGGGACGTTGCCGGTGCCCGGCGACGGGCGCTACGAGTGGGCCGGTTTCTACGACGCAGACCAGCTTCCCGGTGCGGTGGACCCGGAACGGGGCTTCCTCGCCACGGCCAACGAGTGCAACCTGCCCGAGGACTTCCCGGCTGACCGGCACATCACCTACGACTGGTACGCGCCGTCCCGGCGGCACCGCCTGGACGAGGTGCTGGCGAAGACCACCGACGCGACCCCGCAGAGCATGGTCGCGTTGCAGAGCGACTACCTCAGCGTGCCCGCACGGAGGATCGTGAACCGGTTGCGCGAGCTCGACGTGCCCGCCGACACCGACGGCCTCGCGATGCTGCTGGACTGGGACGGTGAACTCGCAGCGGATTCGTCTGCGGCTGCGCTGTTCGAGGTCTGGTATCGGCGGCACCTGCGCCCCGCATTGCTCTCGCGTGCTGTGGAGGCCCACGTCGGGACCGAAGCCGCGTCGAAGACGGCGCAGCGGATCTCGCCGGCGGAGGACCTGCTCGCCGACGCGAGGATCGACTTGGAACTGGTCGAGGACCCGGGCGACCGCCTGGGACCGGAGCCGTCGAAGTTCCTGGCCGCAACGTTCGCGTCGACCCTGCCCGCGGCTGTGGCCGACCTCGTGGGGCTGCTCGGTCCGGATCGCGCGCAGTGGAGCTGGGGACGTCTCCACGTCGCCCAGGCCAAGCACCCGCTCGCGGCGCGGCTCACCGGCGTGCCCGAGGACCGGTTGGTCGCCGGCCCGGCACCGCGCGGCGGTAGCGGTGACACCGTCGGAAACACGGCGTACGGACCGAACTTCGTGCAGAGCGCCGGAGCGACCTTCCGGCTCGTCGTCGACGTCGGCGAGTGGGACTCGTCGCTGGCGATGAACGCCCCCGGGCAGTCCGGGCGCCTGGACGACCCGCACGCCACCGATCTCTTCGGGCCGTGGAGCCGTGACGAGGCCTTCCCGCTGCTCTACAGCCGCGAGCGCGTGGACGAAGCGGCCGAGCAGGTCATCCGCCTCGACCCGTCCGCCTGACGCACGCCTCGAACACCCCGCACCCCCGTTTTCAAAGGAGAGGACTCATGGGTCACCTGCAGTTGCCGCCCGGCAAGAAGATCGCCGTCAACCTGGGCACCGATTTCGACGCTCAGGCGCTGTGGCTGGGCGGCTTCAACCGCCCAACCCCGTCGGCCATGTCGCGAGGCCAGTTCGGTGCCGAGGTGGGTGTGCCCCGCCTGCTCGAGCTCTACGAGCGCTTCGACATCACCACGACCTGGTTCACGCCGGGCCACTCGGTGGACACCTTCCCGGAGCAGTGCCGCAAGGTGCTGGAAGCCGGCCACGAGTTCGGTCACCACGGCTACTACCACGAGATCCCGCCCGGGATCGACCGCGATACCGAGCGCCGGTTGGTCGACCTGGCCTTCGACTCGTACAAGAACGTGCTCGGCATCCGGCCCACCGGGTACCGGTCGCCGTACTGGGACTACAGCGAGAGCACGCTGGACATCATCGAGGAGTCGGGTTTCCGCTACGACACCAGCCTGATGGCTCGGGACCTGGTGCCGTACCGGCCGCAGCGCTGGCAGATCAACTGGGAGTCCGCCAACGTGGCCGGCCCGGCCAGCTCGGTGATCGAGATCCCGGTGAACTGGTACCTCGACGACTTTCCGCCGCTGGCCTACACCGGTGCGCAGGCCGGGATGCAGGACACCGAGACGATCTTCCGCCGGTGGCGGGACATCTTCGACTACGCCTACGAGCGGGTCGAGAACCCGGTCTTCGCTTCCTGCGTGCACCCGCAGATCATCGGGCAGGCGCAGAACATCCTCTGGTATGAGCGGCTGATCGAGCACATCGCCGGGCACGACGGCGTCTGGTTCGCGACGTGCGACGAGATCGCGCAGGCGTGGGTGGACGACGAGGAGGACGAGCGCAAGATGGCGCTGCCCGACGTCCGGGGCGTCGAGCAGGCACCTGCGGATTCCAGCTGGGCCCGCGGCTGACCGGGACGTGAACGGCGCTGACCCCGGCCTCTCCTGCGGCCGGGGTCAGCTGTCGTCGATGAGGTGCAGATCCATGGCGACCCGCACGAGTTCGGTGCGCCTGCGCACCTTGTGGCGCCGCAGCATCGCGGTGACGTGGAACTTCACGGTGTGCGGACTGATGCAGACCTCTTCACCGATGCGGTGGTTGTCCATCCCGCGAGCGATCATCCGGACGATCTCCAGCTCGCGATCGTTGAACGCCGGTTGCTCCGGGCCCGCTGACCGCTTGAGCAGACCGCTGGCCAGGCGGGGCTCGAAGTAACTGCCGCTGGTGGACAGCTCGCGGATGATGCCGGGCAGACGAGCGGTCGTCGTCTCCTTCAGGACGTAACCGGCCGCACCCGCCCGGATCGCGCGTTCGAGCAGTTCCGCGTTGCCGTAGGCGCTGAACACGGCGATCTTGAGGTCGGGAAACGCCGCGCTCAGCACGGCGCAGGTGTCGATGCTGTTGCCGGAACCCAGCCGCATGTCCAGCAGCAGAACGTCCGGGCGTTCGCCCTCGACCAGCTCCTGCGCCTCGGAAGCTGAGGCAACCGCGCCGACGAACTCCAGGTCGGGCTCCCGGTCGGCCATGGCGCGGAGTCCGTCGTGCACGATCTCGTGGTCGTCGACGACGCAGAACCTGATCATGAGTTGTTCCTCGTGGGTACCGTGGCGCGGACTACGTAACCTTCCACGTCGGGTGGTGACAGGCGCTCGACCTGGCCGCTGACCTGCTCCGCCGCGCGCTGCATGGCACGCACGCCGAGGTGGCTGCGGGCTGCGCGCTCCTCGCTGTGTCCGGAGGTCGAGCGAGGCCCGGGACCGGCGTCGGCGATCGAGAGCACCCAGCGTTCGGCTGTCGTTTCCAGGCTGATCTCGGCAGGGCGTTCGGCGTGCAGGTCTACGTTCACCAGCGCCTCCTGGCCGATGCGGATCAACGCTTCGGCCACCGCGGAGGGGAGCGTGGAGTCGGGTCGGTTCGTCGTGAAGCGGTGTCCGGCATCAGGACGTAGCGAGGCCTCGGCGATCTCCTCCACCACCTGATCGGCAGTGCGTTCGGAAGAACTGCCGATCAACGTGTCCAGCTGGCCGCGCAAGGCGTCCATGCAGCGCTCGGCGGCGGCTGCGATCGACGCCAGGTTGGCTCGGACGTCCGGGTCGGCGCCGTGCTCCTCGTGGCCTCGCTCGGCGGCGAAGCCGATCTCCAGCAGCCCTCGAACAGCGGTGTCGTGCAGGTCGTAGGCGAGGCGTTCCTGCTCCTGACGACGCAAGACGTCTCTCCGGTAGGCGTCCGTCGCCCGGCGCTTGAGACCGAGGGTCGCGTAGCCGGCGAACTCGCCCAACACATCTTCGTCGGTCTCGCTGTACGGGCGCAGCTTGCGGTCGCCGACGTAGAGGACGGCCTGCACCTGCTCGTCGACGACGATCGGTGTGGCCATCGCGGACACGATGCCCTCGCGAGCGGTCTCGGCGACCGGGGCGGCCTGCAGCCGGGAGTCGCGGGCGTAGTTGAGGGACCGAACTGTGTGGCGTTCGGAGCGGGCCAAGCCACCGAGCCCCTGGCCTTCGCGGATCCGCAGGTGCCGGAAGTCCGGGGTGTGGATGCCGAGCACCTGGTCGAAGGTGAACGTGTCGACGTCGTGCTCGGGCAGCGAGAGGTAGGCGACGTCGGAGTTGAACAAGCGCTGGACCGATCTCAGAAGCGTGGTCAGGGCGCCCCCGACGTCGGCGCAGTCCACGGCGCCGGCCGCCACCTCCTTCATCGCCCGCTGCAGATCGCGGTTGATCTCCACCGCCCCCTGCCGACGGCCGGTGGAGACGGTCTTGCGCACGTTGGCGCTCATCCGACGAACTACGTCCGCGGTCGTCTGGGGGAGCGCTGGTGTGGTTCTGGTCTGGCCGACGATCACCATGCCTGCACCGTGCTCGTCGGCCCAGGGGACCACCAGTGCAGAGCGCAGCAGCAGCTGTCGAGGGCGCAGGCTGGAGCTCAGCAGCAGATCAGCGAGTACGGACGGTTGATGCCGAGAGGGCAGCGAGCCGAGCTGGAACGATTCGTTCGGCAATGGCGGATCGGCCATGCCCGGCGCGTCGACGGCCAGTACCAACAAGTCCGAACCAGGCGTGCGCGGCCGATAGCCCACCAGTCCGAGGGATCCCCCGAGCATGCGTCGGACTTCGGAGAGGACCGGTCGCAGAGCCGTGTAGATCGCGTGCGAACGGCCGGCGTCTAGGAGGTACTCCGTGCGCACACCCACTGGAAGGCTCACCGTTGTTCTCCCTCCTGACGGCGGCGCTGCCGACGCCCAGTAAAGCAACTCGCCCGGGCAGAAGTGAACCGCCCGCGGGCGTTCGACGCGCGCGGGCTGCGCGGCACTGCCCGAACGGGCGGTGTCCCACCGCGTGCGGGGTCGAAGAAAGCGGAGTTTCCGTGGGGACGCTCGTTTTGCACAGCGCACAACGAGCCCTGGGGCCTGCAACAGGACTGATCCGGGTGGCGCGGTAACGGTGAATCGATCTTGTCGCCCTGTGTGGAGGCGTCCGGGTTGCGGCGGCTGTGCGAGGTCGACGATGAGTCGGGTGCGCTGGCGGCGCGGCCCCTGCCGACCACCCACGCCCGCGGACCGACCCCGACGTAGTGGCGGCCAGAGCACTCGTCGGTCTCCGTGGTCGGCTGCGCTCGGTGGTGTTGCGAGGGCTCGCCGCCGATCACGGCGACGTCCCGCAGCCGCTGTTCGACGCACCGCTTCGGTGACCCGCGGGGATGATCACGATCCTGACTCCTCTATGGAGACACGTTGCACGGAATGGCCGCGCAGCCGTGCTCGTGACTGCCATGCGGGTACCGGTTCGGGCGGTTCTGCCGAAAGCCGCCTCTCCGAAACCGGCGGTTCGCGGGGAAACGGTCAGACGGCGGGTGCGCCGGTGCGCCAGAAGTCCGGTCGGGTCCGCACTGCGATGATCAGCGCCGCTGCCCTCGCGCGGTACCGCGCCGCGTCGACGGGGAAGCCCAGGCGCTCGGACAGCTTCGCCAGCCGTTGGGACACGCTGGTGTGGTGCAGGTTCAACCGGGCGGCGGCTACTCGCAGGGAGCCGCCGTCGAGGTAGGCGTCGAGGGTGCGCAGCAGCTCCCGGCCCTGCTGCGGCGGCATGGACCGCAGCGCGCGCAGATCGGGGATGGCGTAGACGTCCGCAACGGGTTCCGGGGACATCAGCACTAGTGCGCCGAGCTCGTCGGCGATCACGGCGGGTTCGTCGACCGTGGCGTTGTCTCGGGCGAACCGGGCGGTGCGCACGTGATTGCGGACGTCTCTCGCCGCAACGGCGAAGGAGAACCCGATGCGTACCCCGCGCTGAACCGGACGCGGCGGCACGCCGGCGTCCTGAGTGCACACGAGCAGCCGCTCGTCTTCGCACACGACCTCGGTGGAGCGCCCAGCGGCAGGTTCCCCGGGCAGCAGCTCGACGAGACTGGTGCGCACCCCGGTCGCGCTCGCCACTCGGACCAGGTAGCCGGGATCGAGGTGCAGGGCGGCGCAGCTGAATTCGGCGGTCGCGGGGTCGGCGGCGAAGAGGAGATCCGCCGACCGCGCCGCCGAAGTCCGCGCCGGTGGGCCGGTGCGTGAAGCGATCGCGGTGACGGTCAGCGCCAGCCGCTCCACCAGCAGCGCGTCGAGCGGGTGGGACCGGCCGTCGCGTTCGATCCACACCCGTCCGCTGAGACCGTCACCGACGAGCCGCTCGGCCACCTGCGGATCGCCGCCCGCCGTGGAGATCCACCCGCCGCCAGGACCGCAGCGCATGTCCTCCGGCACACCGCCGTCGCGGGCCAGGCTGATCCCGACGGTGCACTCCCCGAGCACGGCGGCCGCGCGCACGGCTGCGGGAACGTCGGCGCGATACCGGATCAGGGCATCGAAGTAGTCGATCACGCGAACCGAACTCGCCGCTCCCGCGTCGAGTTCGGCGAGTCGGTACATGAGACCTTGCATGCGGTGACGTTACGAGGCGCGCTGTTCCACCTGCAAGCCCCTGGCCAGCGCAACGCGGATCTCTTCGGCAGCCCGCACACTCACCGCCGCGGTGGGCAGCAGCGAAGAACCGTGGAACGTGCCCGGGAACGAGTGCAGCTCCACGCTCACGCCCGCGTGCAGCAACGCCGCTGCATAACCGATGCCCTCGTCCCGCAGCGGGTCCAGCTCCATGGTCGAGAGGTAGGTCGGTGGCAGGCCGCGCAGGTCCTTCGCCCGTGCCGGTGCGGCGTAGGGGGAGACCTCGGCGTCCGATTCCGCCGCCGTCCCGTTCCTGCCCAGGTAGTACTGCCACGAGAGGATGGCGTTCGGCCGGTTCCACATCGGGGTGTCCACGAACTCGACCATCGACGTGGTCTCCAGCCGATCGTCCAGCTCCGGGATCTCCAAGAGCTGGAAGGCGACCGGTACTTCCGCCCGGTCGCGTGCCAGCAGCGCCGTCCCCGCGGCCAGCCCGCCACCCGCGCTCTGCCCACCGACGGCGAGCCGTGCCGGATCGACGCCGAGCTCGGCTGCGTTGGTGTGCAGGTACCGCAGCGCGGCGTAGCAGTCCTGCAGCGGCCCCGGGTAGGGGGTTTCCGGTGCGAGCCGGTAGTCGACGCTGGCGACCGCGATACCCAGCCGGAGCACCAGGTCGATGCAAAGAGGATCGTTGACCTGGGCCCGGCCGATGGCGAACCCGCCGCCGTGAATCCACAGCAAGGTCGGCAGAGCGCCCCGCTCCGCTGCGTCCGGCGGCGCGAAGAAGCGGATCGGGACGTCCGGCGCGCCCTCGTGGCCGGGGGCCGCCAGCTCGCGCCATGCGATCCCTTCGTACGAGACCTCGGCGAGCATCACATCGGTCATGGCGTTGAAGCGTTCTCGAGCCGTGGCCAGGTCGGCGAAGTCCAGGTGCGGCAGCATCGCCGCCGCGGCGGCGAGCTCGGGGTCCATAGTGGGAAACGTGGTCATGCTGGGCATGTTGCCGGGAGACCGTGGTCTGGGGCACCCGTCGTGCGTCTGCCTTTCCGCGGAGGACGACAGACGAGCGTCGGGTCGGCTTCCGCGCCGGTGGTGCGGACCGGGATTCTCGGCCACCAGCTCTCGCGATCTTCGAATCCTGTTGGTCGACTGGTCGACACCGTTCCTCCTGGGCACTCGCATGCTGCGCGGCAGCGGGCCGAC
>NZ_JAIUKB010000108.1:0-33102 GCF_020176785.1 Saccharopolyspora sp. 6V
ACGCATTCGCTGGGAACGCCGCGCCGACATCCACGACAGCCTCCTCCAACTCACCACCTGCCTCATCCAACACCGACGCGCCCAAACCTTCTGTTAGCAGTTCTCAGGGCGGAGTGCCGCCAAGCTCGTTCGCGTGCTTTCGATCAACGATCGAGCACGAACGCCCTGCCGTCCGCGGTGAGCGCGACACCGCCGGCTGGATCTTGGGTGGTGTGCTTGGCAGTGATCTCCTTCCGATTGAACAGCGACAGGACGAATCGGTCGACGAGCAGTGGCCGGAACTCCTCCATCAGATCGAGCGCTAGCGAAGGCTTTCCCGAACGAACTCCGTGCAGGTATCCGATATAGGGATCTAGCCCGACCTGTTCGAGGGCTCCGGTCAACGCCACGCGGAGCATGCCGTAGCCGAAGGACAGCACGCAGCCGAGATCACACTCGAGTACGGCAACATTTCGCTTGCCTGGCGCACTTTACTCCCGACGAGAGCTGCAGCACGCGTCCGCTGAAGAGCGCTCGAACGGCGGTACCGAGGCTACTCCGGGAGCGGTCGAATAGCGCTTGATCAACGGGATCGGCAGGGGGAGACATTTGCATGCCCGGCTGGGGCGAGCACGAGCATGCCGACGGAACGAGCAATGCCGTGGCAGGTCGCGCCGGCATGGTGATCCAGGCGGGCCGCATCGACGGTGCCGTTCACGTGCACCAGATCGCGTTGGACCCTCATACCCCGAGGCAGCTCCCCTCCGCCCCGCACTCCTTCATGGGCCGCGATGCGCAACTCGGCACGCTGCACGCAGGTCTTCGTGCTGAAGAAGCCCAGGACGGCTCGCCGCCGATCGTCCTCTTGTGCGGAACTGCGGGCGTCGGCAAGACAGCCCTGGCAGTGCAGTGGGGCCACCAGGTTCGGGACCGATTCCCGGACGGGCAGTTGTACGCGAACCTGCAAGGGTTCGGCCCGGTCGAGCCGGTCGAACCAGCCGAGATCTTGGGAAGGTTCCTACGCGCGCTGGGCATCCCTGCCGGGAACGTTCCAGGAGATCCCGACGAACGGGCGGCGCTGTACCGAACCACGCTCTCCCCGCTCCGGGTGCTCGTCGTGCTGGACAACGCCGCATCGGAACGACAGGTCCGCCCGCTGGTCCCAGGCTCTTCCCGATCCCACGTGGTCGTGACCAGCCGGCGAGTTCTGTCCGGGCTCATCAGCACGGATGGCGCCGAACTTCTGCAACTCGACGCGCTGAGCGGAGAGAGCAGTACCGCCTTGTTGCGGATGTTGGTGGGCAACCGCGTCGACGACGAGTCGGGGGCGGCCGGTGAGCTCGTGCGGTTCTGCTGCGGCCTACCGCTCGCGCTGCGCGTCGTGGGGCAGCTCGCGAGCACCCGACCGTTGACGCCGTTGGCCGAGCTCGCGGAAGAGCTCGCTGACGAGCGCAGCCAGTTGGACGTGCTGGAAGCCGAGGACGACCCTGCGACCGATGCACGAGCGGTCTTCTCCTGGTCCTACGACAAGTTGTCCGACGAGGCCGCACGGGCCTTCCGGATGTTCGGCGTGCATCCGGGGCGCGAACTGGATCGCTACGCCGCGGCCGCGTTGCTCGACACGAGCCCCAGGGACGCCAACCGGGCGCTGGATGCTCTCGTACGCGCGCATCTCCTCACCCAGCCGATCTCCGGGCGCTTCAGCATGCACGACCTGCTCCGGGTGTACGCCATGGAAAAGGCCCAGGAGCACGACACGGGGCCTGCACGCGAGGCCGCGCTGCGGCGCATGTTCGAGTACTACCTGCACGCCGCCGAGCGCGCCGACAAGATCCTCACGCCAGGCCGATACCGCATTTCCCTGGCAGGCGAGACACGGGAATCGCCCGAGCTACCGGACCACGAATCAGCACTCCGGTGGTTCGAATCCGAGTTGCCCAACGTGTCGGCGCTCCTGCCCACCGAACGCATCGCGCGGGACCCCGACCTGTGGCAGATGGCGTACACGCTGCGCGGGTACTTCTTCATCTCCAAGCACTGGGAGGAATGGGTTCGCACCCACGAACTCGCGCTCGCGGCCGCCCAACAGGCTTCGGACCGGCACGCGGAAGCCCACACCCGAAACAACCTCGGGCTGGCGCTGTTGGAACAAGGACTGCTGCGCGAGGCATCCGAGCACTACGAGGTGGCCCGGGAGCTGTTCAGGAACGTCGGGGACGAACACGGCGTCAGCAACGCGATGGCCAACCTCGCAACGGTGCTGCACCACCGGAACGTGCTCGAAGCAGCACTGCGGGAGAACGAGGAGGTTCTCGCCCGCTACGAGGATGTGGGCAACGACCGCAACGTGGCGATCACGTTGCGGAGCGCGGCGCTCGTCGAGATCGACCTCGGACGCTTCGGCGCCGCGATCAGCCGCCTCCGCCGAGCGCTTTCCATCTTCCAAGACCGAGAATTGCACGTCGACGCCGCGATGGCGCTCAACGGGCTCGGCGAGGCCCACCTCCCCGCCGGCAACCCGGACGAAGCACGACGAGCCCACGAGCAGGCCCTGACCCTCGGAGCGGAGTGCGGCAGCGGCTTCGAGCAAGCACGAGCTCTCGAAGGACTCGGTCGCGTGGCGCTGGGCGAGGGTGACGGCGCCTCGGCTCGCGAGTTCTGGGAAGACGCGCTCGGCCGCTATCGGCGGCTCGGTGCGCCCGAGGCGCAGCAGCTCGTCCACGAGCTGGAGCAGCTCCAGCGCGGGGCGGAATCTGCGGCGACACAAGCCCCCGAGCAGTCCGGCGCTGATCCGCCCGAGAACCGCGGAACCAACGACCACTGCTGATCCACGAGCACGGGCACAAATGCCGACCTGGGGGCAACCATGGCCGCACGTCCGGAGGGGGACGACTCCGCCCTCGTCGTCTTCATCTCCTACTTGCACGAGTCAGACGAGCACAAATCGGCCGTCCGACAGCTCGCAGACCTCCTTATCGACGAGGGATTTGATGTCCGAATAGACGCCTACACTTTGATCGATAGAGTGAACCTTCAGAATTGGATGCAGCAAGAGATCGAGAAAGCCGACTACACTCTCGTCATCGTCTCACCAAACTACGAGAAGGTAGCTCTTGGCGAAGTGAACTGGAACCAGAGCAGAGGCCTCCGTGCAGAAGTAGAGATCATGCAGTCTAAACTCAACTTCGATCGCACCACCTGGACCCCGAGGTTCCTACCGGTGCTCATTCCCGGACACACCGTTGACGAAATCCCAGAGTTCCTCGGTCGCTCAGTATGCACTCACTACGAAATCGACGGCTTCACGGCAGACGAAGCAGGAGACCTACTCGACGTACTATACAAATTTCCAAGTTCTATTCCACCCAAGCGGGGAAACCTGCAAGAAAATAGACAGCGCCACCTGGAACGCAAGAAGTCCCGAGCACGAGGTGGACACCAAGCTTCAACGATTCCTCCCGCCAAGAGCGCAACGAAACCAGCGGAGCCACCACACCCGCTCATCGCCGCCCACAGCCCGAACGAACGCGGCGACTGGCACTCGCTCGGTGACCACAGCCGTTCCACCGCCACCCTCGCTCGGGGCTTCGCGGAACACTGGGGCGCGGGACCACTGGCCGAGGCGTTCGGACTGTTCCACGACGCGGGCAAAGCTTCCTCGACCTGGCAGCGCCGCCTTCGCGAGGTACAGGGGTCACGAAGCAGTGTGGGTAGGCACGACGAGCTCGGGACCCGCATGGTGAAGGACGTGGCGCACCTCGGCGCGATGGCAGTGCTGGGACACCACAGCGGGCTCAGCGGTGTCAGCGAACTCAAGCGAGTGCTGCGTGCCTCCGCTCCGGAAGGGGAAGCCGAGGCGAAGGCACGGTTCCTCGCGGAAGTGCCCGAGGCCCAGGAGATACTCGATGGTGGTTCCTTGATCCCGCAAACGTGGATCGAGGACCCGCTGCTGTACGAGATGGGCCTCCGGATGACCTTCTCCGCCTTGGTCGACGCGGACCGACTCGACACCATCGCGCACAAGAACGGCACCCGGCCGACCGGTGAATCCGCTGCGGACATGGACGTCTTGGTCAAGCGTTTCGAGGATCGCCGCGCCGAAATGCTGAAGGAACTCCCCCCGCGACCGATGGACGCCGTACGCCAAGACGTCTACGACAGCGTCCTCGCGAAGGCGACGCTGCCACCGGGGATCTACCGCCTACCCGCGCCGACCGGAGCCGGCAAGACCCTGGCACAAGGCGGTTTCGCGCTGCACCACGCGAAGAAGTGGGGCAAGCGGCGGATCGTGGTCACGATGCCGCTGATCACCGTGACCGAGCAGAACGCCCAGATCTACCGGCGTCTGCTCGACCAGACCGGCGCACCCGTCGTCCTCGAACACCACTCCCAGGTGCACATCGACGAGTCGAACGAGCGTGAACGCGCCGAGTGGGTGAAGGCCGCCTCGGAGAACTGGGATGCGGCGTTCGTGGTGACCACCACGGTCCAGCTGTTCGAGTCGATGTTCGGCAGGCACCCGTCGCAGGTGCGCAAGCTGCACCGGTTGGCGAACTCGGTGCTGGTGCTCGACGAGGTGCAATCGCTGCCGCCTCGACTGCTGCTGCCGATCCTGGATTCGCTGCGCCTGCTGGTCCAGCACTTCGGCACGACGGTGCTGTTGACCTCGGCGACCCAGCCCGAGTTCCAGAGCCTGTCGGTGTGGCGCGAGATCCAGCTCGAACCGACGAGCCTGATCGACGACGTGGCCGACCTGTTCGAGCGGGCCCGACGCGTGGAGTACGAGTGGCGACTCGATCCTCGCCCGACCTTCATCGAGGTGGCGGAAGAGCTGGTCGAGCAGGAACAAGCCTTGGTGATGGTGAACAGCACCAAGGACTCCCGGCGGCTGTACCGGTTGCTGAAGGAGCAGCGCGACGACGTCTGGCACCTGTCGAGCAGGATGTACCCGCGCCACCGAAGTCGTGTGCTCGAAGAGGTCAATCGGCGGTTGCAGGAAGCGCAGCCCGTCATCCTCGTCGCGACCCAGCTCGTGGAAGCCGGGGTGGACATCAGCTTCCCCCTCCTCTGGCGTGCCATCGCTCCCGCTGACTCGCTCCAGCAGTCAGCCGGACGAGCCGGCAGGCATGGCGAATCCACCGCTCGTGTCGTGATTTTCGACCCCTCGGACGGACATGCCCCTCCGGAGTACAAGACGCGCATCGCGGTGACCCGTTCGCACTTCGGTCCGGGCAAGGCGGATCCGGACGACCCGACGGCCTTGCGCGAGTACTACCTGGAGCTGTACCGCAAGCTCGGGCTGGAGGGCTCCAACATGCGCAACGCTCGCCACCTCAATGCAGGGCGCACGATCCAGGAGAGCCGCAAGAGGCTGGAGTATCGGGACGTGGTCGACGGGCCTTCGCGTGACGCCGGCTTCGAAGGAGGCCGACGCGATCGCGACAAAGCGTTCCGCATGATCAGCCAGAACTCGGTCCCGGTGGTGATCCACGACGGATCTCCCGAACAGCAGGCACATCTCACCGCGTTGACCGAGGACAAAGCCGACGCCGCGGCCGCCGTTCGTGCATTGCAGGGGTGGATGGTCCAGCTGCCGATCTGGACGGTGGACAAGCTCCGCGACGGGCACCTGGAGCACGTCGTCGGCGATCTCAACATCTGGCGCGGGCCCTATGACGAGGGAGTCGGCATCGACGAGGAGCCGCTGGTCGCGGAGAGCACCGGCTGAACGCTGCCACCACGTGCTCTATCCGGGTGAAGATCGGCGAAAGCGGAGACCATGACCGGACAACTCCCCGAACATCGTTGTGTGGCAACGACATCGAGTCCGGACGTGCAACGCGGCAAGGTCACTCCCGTGTCCGTCGAGGTCTGGGGGGATGGGGCGCTGTTCACCAATCCCGCGTTGAAGGCCGAGCGGGTCACTTATCCCGTCATGACGCCATCAGCAGCCGTGGGCGTGCTGGAGTCGATCTTCTGGAAGCCGGAGATGCATTGGCGCATCGAGGCCATCGAGGTGCTCGAACCGATCCAGCAGTTCACCATGCGCCGCAACGAAACCGACGACCTGGCCGCGCTCACCGACGCGGCCTACGGCAACCGCCGAGTCGACACCGCCGGCAACCGCGTGCAGCGCAACGCCGTCTGCCTGCGCAAGGTCCGATACCGGATCCACGCCCAGGTCGATCTCGCGGCAAGGGCGAACAAGAGCGCTGCAGCGTACCGCGACCAGTTCCGCCGACGGGTCGAGAAGGGACGCTGCTTCACGCAGCCCTACCTGGGGACGCGCGAGTTCACCGCGTACTTCAGCGAAGTCACCGAACGCCCACCGCTCCAGTTCTCCTCATACCTCGGATGGATGCTGCACACCGTGCACCACGGTGATAACGGCGAGCCGCTGAGCTTCTCCTGGTTCGAAGCCGAATTGCGCAATGGTGTCCTGCACGTTCCCCGGTCGGGCACCAGCGGTCGGGACGGGGCACCGAGCTGATGCTGCATCACATCGTGGAATACGCCCGCGAGCACTGCGACCTCGACCGTCCTTTCCACCGCGTCCGCGAATGCCAGTGGGAACTGGACATCCGCACCGATCGGGGCGAGATCACCGAGGCTCGCCTGACGCCGTTGGCCGACGAGACGGACGAGGGCAAAGGACCCGGGTACCCAGTGCCGACCTTGTACCGATCCAGCAAGGTCGACCCGCTGCTCGCAGCCGACACGGTGCAGTACGTCCTCGGCTGGGCCGACGAGAAGGCCAACGTCGCGCGCACCGCGCAGTATCACAGCGCCTTCGCGGACCTCATCCAGCGTTGGAGCGGAAGCTCCCACGCCACGGACGATCCCATCGCGCAGGCTCTCGGCCGCTTCTACCGCGAGCACCGAGTGGCCACAGTCGAACGACCCGACGAGTTCACGTCGAATCAACGGGTTCTGCTAGCGGTCGACGGCCAAGCCGCGCACGAGGCGGACTCGGTCCCGCCGTTCTGGTTCGACGAGGTGCTGCGCAGAAAGGGCACCGGCACATCCGGGACGTGCCTCGTGTGCGGGCAGATCAGCCCGCTGCTGAGCAGGATCCCGCTGCCGATCTCCGGAAAGCTCGTCCCGGGCGCGTCCAATGAAGCGGTCCTGGTCAGCATCAACGAGCGTGTGTTCGGCTACGACCTGAGCGAGGCGCTCCACCACGTACCCGTGTGCGCGACCTGTGGTGACGCGCTCTCCGCCGGGCTCGAAGACCTCCTCGAGCGGGACTCCATCACGTTGCGCGGCCAGGACAGCAGGACCGCGTGGTGGCTCGTGAATCCGAAGATCCCCACCCATATCGACGCACTCGACAAGCCCGACCAAGAGCAGATCCGCCATCTGCTGTACAGCGTGTGGAAGCCCGATGAAACCGACGGCGCGGGCCGCCTCGACGAGGAATCCCTAGGAATGTTCTATGCCTTGTCCGTCGGCGGCAACCGGTCCCGGATCATGATCCGGGACTGGATCGAGATGCCCCTGATCCAGCTCGAATCCAACATCCGCGACTGGTTCCTCGATCACGAGACCGAACCCGCCTGGCCGGACGGGCACCGCATGCACGGCATCAAGGATCTGGCTCGCTGCCTCGGGAGATGGGAAGCACGGCGGGGCCGGTACGTCGACTTCACCGACCGCAGCTCCGATCGGCCTCGCTACATCATTCGAGAACTGCACCGCTGCGCGCTGCGCAAGAAGCCACTACCGCCCGCGTTGCGCGCCCACCTCGTGCACCGGATCTCGTCCGACGGTCACGTCGACGATCGCCGTGCCGCGCTCATCCGGCTGGCACTGAACCGCAGCGCGTCCACCAAGGAGAACCGCTCCATGCCACCAGGACTCGACCCGGATCACCGGGACCCCGCCTACCTCGCCGGCAGGCTCTTCGCCGTTCTCGCCCAGCTGCAAGCGGCGGCGAACAACAACCGGGAAGCGAACCAGGACGATCCCGACGCCGAACAGCAGCAAGAGCTCAACACCACCTACACCGACCGCTTCTTCGCCGGAGCGGCGCGCAACCCGTGTACCGCCCTCGTCACCGGGCGCCTCGATGCGAAGGCGTGGTTCAGCAAGCTCCGCCGCACCGGCCGAGGCGGACTGTCCACCCACTTCGAGAAGCAGCTCCACGCCATCTACGGCCTGATCGACGCGACCGACGGTCTCCCCGCCACGAACAACCTCCAGCAGCAGGAGCAGTTCATCCTCGGCTACCACCACGAACGCGCCGCCCGCCCCACGAAAACAGAGCCAGGCGCCGAGGAAGAGCCCACCGACCAGCCCACCGATGACTGAGGAGCACGAATCCATGACCACCGCGGTACACCTCGATCCTGCCGTGCGGCACGACATCGTGCTCCTCTTCGACATCACCGACGGCAACCCGAATGGTGATCCGGACGCCGGCAACCGGCCTCGCATGGACAGCGAGACCGGGCACGGACTGATGACCGACGTCGCGATCAAGCGGAAGATCCGCGACACGCTCCCCCTCGCGTGCGGCGACGACATCGAGCGGTACGGAATCTTCGTCGAAGCCGGGTACGCCCTCAACACCCGCCTGGAAGAGGCCTACGAGACCCACGGCTGGGAACTCGAAGAGCAGGGCAAGAAGCGCCAACGCACGATCACGCCGGAGCAGGCCGAGCAGGCCCGCGCATGGCTGTGCCACCGCTACGCCGACATCCGCCTGTTCGGCGCCGTGCTCTCAGTGGGTAAGACCAACGCACTCGGACAGATCCGCGGCCCGTTCCAGGTGACCATGGCCCGCAGCATGGAACCGATCGTGCCGATGGACCACGCCATCACCCGGGTCACGCAGACGAGGCAAGCGGACATCGACAGGGGCGAGAGCACGGAGATGGGCGGCAAGTGGACCGTGCCCTACGGCCTCTACCGAGCCGAGATCTCCTACTCCGCCGCACGCGGCACCAAGACCGGCGTCGACACCCGGGACTTCGAACTGCTCTACCGAACCCTCGAGATGATGTTCGACCACGACCGCACCGCCAGCCGGGGCGCGATGTGCACCCGCGGCCTCTACGCCTTCAGCCATGCCGACGCCTTCGGCAACGCCCCGGCACACAAGCTCACCGAACGCGTCCAGGTCACTCGAGCCACGGATCAAGCGGAGCCGGCGCGGCGATTCGGCGACTACACCGTTGCCGTAAACGATGCCGCGCTCCCTCACGGCGTCACTCTCACCAAATTGGTCAGCTGATCGACGCGATCTCATCACCGGGTGTTGCGGCAGTACGTTTGCCTGAGCCCACCCCAGAATCGGGCAGGATCTACCAGAAGGGACAGCCACGGGGGATCTGAACGCCGCGCAGGAAGCCTTTATCCGGCGACAGCGAGTCAGTCTGCTCGCCTGCATCATCACTGCCCCGTCGCACGACCTCGATCTCGAGCTGCCGACGGGACGACCGCTTCGCGCAAGAAGCGTCAGGAGTAACATCGCGATCCACCAAATCGCTGCTCACCGGAGAGCCACGGCACCAGAAAACAACACCGGCAAACCCAAGGCGGGTGCGAAGAGCGGACGCGGTGCGCCATAATTCCGACGTGGAGAACACCTACGACTACGACGTCGCCGTCACCTTCGCAGGCGAAGATCGCCAGTTCGTACAGCAGGTGGTCCGGGAAGTCACCGACGCCGGCTACAAGATCTTCTACGACCAGGACGAACAGGTCACACTCTGGGGCGAGGACCTCACCGAGTATCTCCCGAAGGTCTACGAGGAACGCGCTCGTTACGCCGTCATGTTCGTATCGCGCCACTACGCGGCGAAGGCTTGGACCAGGTTCGAACGGCGGAGTGTCCTGCTTCGCGCATTAGAGCAACCAACGCCCTACCTGCTGCCGGTAAGCCTCGACGGCACACAGCTCGAGGGTGTGAGATCATCCATCAGCTTCCTCGACGGGGCGTCGATGGGTGCCAGCGGCATCGCCGAGGCAATCCGGCAGAAACTCAGCGGCGCGACGGCGGGCCGAGGCGGCAGCTTCAACGGTTGCGTCCCGCGCGATGAACACCAGGCCACGATTCTGGTCGGCGAGCGCCCTGCAGGCTGGGAGTACCTGCTGTTCTCCTACTCACTGGTGCGCGGTGTCGATGAACTCCACGAACGGTACCTCGACCATCGGATGGGTTACGCTCCGTCGTCCGACTTCGTTCCTGAACACGAGGTCCAGCACTTGGTGCAGCGCGAACTGGCGACCGTGTATAGACTTTCCAGGAATTTCGGAACCGTCCTTGCGGCTCCCGCACAGCGATCCGCGTTTGGCGTACCGGGCGAAGCGGGCAACGTCGAACAGATCCTCCACCTGGCGAGACGCTACGTGTCGGTTTATCAGTCATTCATCGATTGGGCTTCCCATCTTCGCAGCTATGCGACGGTGTCCGACGAAGCCCATGACGTGTTGGAAGCGCTTGCCCAATATGCCCGGCAGCCAGTGGAACGGCTTCGGGACTTTGCATACGAGTTCCGAGACGAGGCCGACACGATGCACGCAAAACTCGTCGCCGGGGAGAACATCTCCCTCAAAATTACACTCTCTCTCGAGATTTCGCCGGAAGATTCAACGAACTTCGACCGTGCCCTTGAACGCTTCGAGCAAGCCCATTCAGGATGAACCCGAAAAGCAGACACCGACTGCGTCTCGCGAAACGCAACGGCTCGACGTCACCCCGAACGCCCGCTACCACGTGGCTTTCAGCTTCGGCGTCCGCTAATGCCTCGGTTAGCCGTGGCCCGACTCGAACTCCAAGTACTCTTCCGATCCATGTTCCGACGAGCGCCTAGCCTATCCCTGGCCGTCGTAGCGTGTTCCAAGGACAACGGCGTCGTGTACGGCGTACACGAGCTACCTGCGAACTGGTGATCTAGCGACCCAGCAGAGACCTCTCACCTCGCCGTGGCGGGCGCCCTTGCCAGGAACACGCGCCGACGATCACTGTCGAAGTGTTTTCCTTCACCGAAGCCCCCATCACGATCGTCCGTAGCAGGCTCGAATGAAGGAGGTTACGATCGCGGCATGGATACGCGCTTTGCGCGGATCCGCTACGCGGAGGGGCTTGAGTCCCCCCTCGGACACCAGTGGGTGGGATCCCTCCCACTCGAACGGAAGCAAGTTATCAGCCGACAGGGCGATGTGACGCAGTGCGTCCATCGTCCTGTCGTGCTGTGTGGCTGCCCCTGCATGGCCCGAGGTGATGGCCGTGGCTGATGCGTTCATTCCCGCGGTGATCCCTCGGTCCTTGTCCGGTGTCGCTGCGTCCGGGGCCAAGCCGGGTCGCAGCATGCCGGTCCCGGACCTGGCCGCCAGTCCTGGCGAGATCCACACCGTGTATCGGATCGCTTCAATCGACCAGCGAGGCCGGATCGCCGAGCGATCGGTGGTCCAGGCGTTGGGATGGTGCCCGGGAGAGCGACTGCAGTTCGGCCTGATCTCGGAGTCCGTGATCGCGGTGCTCCCGGACCCGGCCGGGATGTTCAGCCTCGCCCGCCGACACCACATCCCACTACCGGTCACCGCACGCCGGTGGTGCCACCTGCAGACAGCCGACCGAGTCCTGCTAGCAGCCGCACCACAACACGGCAGGCTCGTGATCTACACCATGAGTGCACTCGACGCCATGGTCACCGCTTCCCACTCCCCCGCTCCCAGGGGTGACGCGTGATGACCACCGGTTCGGAAGAACACCCAGGCGCTGCGGAACTCGAAGCCGCGCGCCTGGTGTTGGAACGCATGGGCGTCGCACCCGCGGACCTGCTAAGCACCGACCAGCACAACCGTTCGGTGGCACCGACCTTCGCCGACTACATCCCGCAGGTCTCAGCCGCGGTATCTCACGGCACCCGCCGGGTGTATTCGTCGTATTGGAAGCGCATCGCACAGCAGTGGGGCGATCGGCGGCTGGACGAGCCCACGCCGTTGGAGATCAAGCAGCTGGCCGAGCACGTCCGGGAGCACGTGGTCTCCCGCCGCAACGCACGCGGAGGCCGCAGCGCGGCCGAACACCTCATCGCCGCGATGCGCTGCCTCTACAACCACGCCGTCGCCGACAAGCTGATCGCCGAATCAGACAACCCGGCCCGCCGAGTCCCGAAACCGCGCCGGCTGCCCAGCACCCGCCGCGGCCTGCCCGACACCGGCCTGGACGAGATCAACCAGGTGGCCGCCACCACCGGAAACGATCCCGCACTGGACACACTGCTGCTGCGACTGCACACCGAAACCGCCTGCCGCCGCGGCGGCGTCCTCGCGCTACGCCCGCAAGATCTCGACACGCAACAGTGCTTGATCGCGCTGCACGAAAAGGGCGACACGGTCCGCTGGCAGCCCGTCTCGCCCACATTGATGCGCCACCTGCAAGCACACGCCGAGCAACGAGGTGCCGCACTCGAAGGCGGACGGTTGCTGCGCTACCGCTCCGGCAAACCGATCACATCCCGACGCTACGACCACCTCTGGAAAAGGATCGGAACCCACCTGCCATGGGTCGCCACCCAGCAGATCAGCACCCACTGGCTGCGCCACACCACCCTGACCTGGGTCGAACGCCACTTCGGCTACGCCGTGGCCCGGGCCTACGCAGGCCACACCGACAGCGGCGGGGATACCGGCACGACCACGACCTACGTCCGCGCCAGCCTCGACGAAGTCGCCACCGCCCTCGCGGCACTCACCGGTGAATCCCACCCACTGGCCGCCGCCTCACTGCAAGGAGGTGCACGATGACAGATCGCTACCGCGCACCGGTACCGGAGATGTCCCGAGGACAGATCGCGGCATGCGTGGGTTCAGTGGTCATCGGGGTGGCACTGGCCGCCTACGGGGCAGCGGGCTCGTACCAGACCGCGGCCGCGGTCGCGGTCGAGAAGCACCTTCCCCTGCCTGAGCTCGTGCCGCTCGGCCTCGACGGAGGCCTACTCGGCATCGTCCTCGTCGACCTCGTGCTGACCTGGATCAGCTGCGCCAACCCGTCCGGCTACTGGCCTTCGGCACTGTCGCCGCCAACGCCACGGCAGTATGGTCGGATCTCGTGGCGGTCGGCCTGCATACGGCGGCGCCACTGATGCTGCTGGCCGTGATCGAATCCACACGCACCGTGCTGCTGCGCCGCATCGGCGCCCGCACCGGAACCCTGCGCGATCGCATCCCGCTCGCCCGCTGGTTCCTCGATCCCTGGCGAACCTTCCTGCTGTGGCGGCGCATGGTGCTCTGACACATCACCAACTACTACGACGCGCTCGACGACGAGAGGCGAATTCGGCATGCCAGAACGATTCTACGATCTCACCACAGACCACAGTGGAGAAAGAAAGTCCCCGCAGAATGGGCATGGCTACTCGACACCGGCACGAACCGTGCAGCAGATCACCAACCTCACGCACCGGTTGATGGGCCATGCCGAGCATCAGCGGCCCAGCGTCGACGATATGCGGCTATTTCAGGAGGGCGCCACCTCAAGGGCCACGATCCAGTCGCCTGAGGCAGAACAGTCCGATGTGGACAGAGCAGGCGCCCACCATGAACAGAACACTGGCCCCGGACAAGACCATCCGGCAAACTCAGGCGTTGCGGATCCGCTGGCGCAGCGGGCTTTCGGTGTCAATCGGAAACATTGGCGCCTGCATGGGTGGACCGCATCCGCCGACACGTTTCGCCGGAACCTGAAGATCGGTTCTGACCGAGCCCGCACACTGGCCCGCATCCTCAAAGACCACGACCAAGCTGCGGTCTGCAACATCACCGACCCGGAAAGAACGGACCAGCGAACCCCAGTACCGGAATGAGGCTTCCCCAGTCGGCTGGGGGGGGGGGGCCCCCCCCCCCCCCCGGGGGCCCCCCCCCCCCCCCCCCGACCCCGCCAGCGGGGGGGCGGCGCCAGAGACAAAAACACCCCCCACAACCCCCCCCACCCCCACCCCCCCCCCCCCCACACCCCCCCCCCCCCCCCCCCCCCCCGGCGGGGGGGGCGGCCCCCCGCCGGCGCGCCCCCCCCCCCCCCCACCACAGGCCGATGCTCATCCCGTGGCCAGTTGGCCAGCAAAGTCATCCATCCCGCACCAGCGAAGAGCCAGCCACGCGCCGGTTGTTACCGCCTGATGACGAACCGCCCTACCCCCTGAGCTCCCCACGCTGCCCGGCGACCGGAGTGCAGCGGCCTGGGGCGGTGGTGACGACGTGTCCGCCCGACGGCGCAGTGTGGGCGTGACCAGCCAGGTTCTCGGCGCCACCCGGCTCATCGAAAAGCGGCCTGTTCCGAGCCAACCTGTCTCGAACCCGAAGACGGTCGGACTTGCCGATCCCTAGACAGTTCGCGGAGTTGCTGCGGCTCTACACCTCGCTCAACACCCGCCTGGCCTACGCCGCCGACCTCGGCATCCCCCTGGAATGGGTGCCCGGCTACCAGCCACCGAGCACAAACCGGCGGGCGCGGCCGCGCCCGCCGCGCCCAGCCCAGTGGCCTGGAGCGGCTGCCCTGGTGTCTGCGCAACGGGTCCACCTCTTTCGCCGACGTTCGGGTGGAACACGTCGAACGCTGGCTGGCCGCACTCGCCGAGGCCGGCTGCCATGACACCACCCGCGCCCGGATACTCTCGGCGGTCTCGGCCTTCTACCGCAAGTACCTGCTGCGCACCAGGCTGGTCACGCACAGCCCGGCGGCACTGGTCGACCGCCGCTCCCAGCACCTCAACCAGACCCAGGACACGCGGTCCCAGACCGTGCTGTGGTCGTTTGAGGTCTGCCGGGCGCCGCGGCTGGCCACCTACCTGCTGGCCGAGCACCACCGCTACGGCCGCCGCGACCGTGCCACGATCGAAATCCTCATCGGCACCGGTATGCGCGCCGAAGAACTCCTCGTTATCAACCTCGACGACTACCACCGCAGGCGCCCCCGGATCCCCGGCCGCGCTGCGGGTACACGGCAAAGGCGGCAAAGACCGCCGTGCGCTGGCCCCGCCCGCGGCCGACGCTGTCGACGCCTTTCTCACCGACCGGCGCCCCGCGCAGACTCCCGCGCTGCCTGACCAGACCAGCGCCCGCCCCGCCGAACCGCTGCTTATCACCCAGACCGACGCGCGCGTGCACGCCCCACCTGCAGGCCGTGCTGCGTCAGCTGTGCACGACCTTCGCGCCCGCCCCGGACGCCCCGCCACCCGGGCACGGTGGCGCCGGGAGCTACTCGCCGGTGAGAAGGCTGCGTTCATCGCCACCCATCTCGCCCTCTTGCGCGACACAATCCACCCGCACTCTGCACGCCACTCCTACGCCACCCACGCCAAGAACCGCGGCGCCGAAGCCCGCCAGATCCCATGCGACCTCGGCCACGCCACGCTGACCACCACCGAGGGCTACCTCCACGACGCCGCCGCCCTCGCCGACTCCGCCGCCCACGACCTTGCCCCCGCACTACACCGCGGCTGGCTTCCTACCGCCGCACCCCACGGCGACGAACAGGACCAGGACACATGATGACGCCCGAGTTGGGTTGCGCTCGCGACTCCCTTACGCCCAGCCACGGGCGCGTCTGGTGGCCCTCGTCACGGGATGCGACCTCGCCACACACAGGGCGCCTTCACACTGCTAACTTCCTATGTGTGAGCAACGTCATCGTCAACCGGTTCAGTGCTGCGGGGTCAGCGATCGGTTACCTCGCGCAGGTCGAGTACGCACTGCTCATCGCGCTGCAACGGATGGATGAGGAGGAGAGTCTTCGTCTGTCGTTGGAAACGGTCGACGACATCACTTTTGAAGGGCAGGGAGACTCTCGCGAGCTGTGGCAGACCAAGCATCATGTGGGGCGTCATGGGTCGCTGGGCGATACGAGCCCGGATCTGTGGAAGTCGCTGCACAATTGGATCGAGTCGGCCGATGAGCGTTCCGCCTGTTTCCTGTTTACGACTGTGACGGCGACCGACACGACTGCAGCAAGCCTGCTACGCCCGGTCCGTACAGCACAGGACGTGGTGGCGGCTCGCAAGAAGCTCGATGGCGTCGCGCGAGCAAGGGGTAACCAGTCACTGGTGTCCTACTATGATCGGTACCTCGGCCTCCCTGTGGAGAAGCGAACCGAGTTGCTTTCGCGGATCACCGTCTTGGATGGCCAGGCAGCGGGAGAGGACATCACCGGTCGGCTCGTCGCCACCGTCCGTAAGACGGTTGTCGCGCAACGGCGGAAGCCTTTGGTCGAACGACTCCGGGGATGGTGGCATGACCGCTCCATGGTGCATTTGACGCACATCGCTCGAGATGAGGTCGACTGGATCTCCATGCAGGAGATCGAGGACCAACTGCATTTGATCGCGCAGTCTCTCCGCGATGACAACCTTCCCCTTGACTATGATCGTGATCCCGAGCCGCCCCAGGAGAAAGTGGACGAGCACGATCGGGTTTTCGTTGAGCAGCTCAAGCTCATCATGCTGCACCACACTCGCATTCGGCAGGCTGTCTACGATCATAACCGCGCCTTCCTGCAACGGTCCAGGTGGCAGCGTGAGCAACTCCTCGCGGTGGGCGAACTCGACGCCTATGACCGGCGCCTAATCGAGGAATGGATGCGCGTGTTCCTTCCATTGGAAGAGCAATTCGGTGACGACCAGCCAAGCGAGGACGTCAAACGCCGTGACGCCCGGCAGCTTTATCAGCGTCTGCAGGAACGAAGCCTGCCGGAGATCCGTTCCGGGGTGCGCTCAGGCTACATTCCCTTGGGATCGCTCCATCTCCTCGCCGACCGGCTGCAGATCGGCTGGCATCCGGACTGGCTTGACCTCCTCAAACACCGTCTGAGTGACGTGCGAACCACGGCGGAGACCGAGGGGGCTGCATGAGCCTGCCCGGCCCGGTCGGGGATTCTGAGACCGGCGCATTGTTCAACCCTGCCTTCTGTGCAGTGCTGCTCCATAAGGCGACGAAGAGATACGAAGCGAAGTCGAGCGAAGGAATGCCGGTGACCTACGCGTTCCTTGTTTTGCCGTGCGCGCTGCACATGCCCACACGGGAGGCGCTTCCGCCTACAACAGCGGCTTCGATGTGGATCTGGTTGCGATCCCACCCTGTCCTTTGTATGGACTTCGCCGACCGCGTTCGTACTTTCCGAGGGTTCACCGCAGCCGCCATCAGATATGGCATCCAGCACGGAGCATTGGTCGGAGCGCTCGGCTCACTTGCTCCCGGAACTCTCCTGCGCCGTCCCCGCACCCTCCAGCCGACACAGGACTGGCAAGCGTGCGTTCGGACTGCTGAATTCCTTGGCCGGTGGTTTGGAGGGACCGCCGCAGACGAGGCCACCGTTCTTGCCCAGTGGGGAGTCCGCCCGTGATGCAACTTGATGCTCTTGTGCTTTACCACTCCGACGGGAATATGCGGCAGATCCGGTTCCGCCCTGGTCAGCTCAACATCATCACCGGCGAGTCCGGGACAGGTAAGAGCAGTATTATAGGGATTCTCCGGTTCCTTCTCGGGGGCGACAGCCCTCATGTCCCGCTCGGACCGATCCAGAACACCGTCGACTGGTATGGGCTCCTGGCTCATGCCGGCAACACCCACTTCTTCGTCGGCCGCCCAGCGCCCGACCATGGCGCCGCCACGACGCAAGCGTTCCTGGCCGTTGGAGAAACAGCGATCCCGCCACGGGCGGGCCTCCACACCAACGCCAGCGCCAGCGATGTCGTCGACTACCTTGGCAGCCTCATCGGTATCGCCGAGAATCTCCACGTACCTGCTGCGGGACAGACACGACGCCCGCTGGCGGCGAACCTCCGCCATGCGCTCTACTACTGCTTCCAGGGGCAAGGAGAGATTGCCAATCCCGAACTGTTGTTCCACCACCAAAACCGTGAGCATCAGAAACAAGCCATCCGCGACACGCTGCCGTATTTCCTTGGCGCGCAAGACCCCGATGCACTCCGTAAACGCCAAGAGCTCTCAGAAGTCCGGCGTGAGCTTCGACGCACGACGCTGAGGTTGGATGAAGCTCGTGCCACTCGTGAGCTCGGCGTCGGGCGCGCCGCAGGCCTCATCGCAGATGCCAAGGCTAGCGGCTTAATCGCACCCGATGCCCTACCGACGGACACCCGCGGCGCCTTTGAAATCCTCACGAGCGTCCTTAGCAGTGAGGAATCGCCTGTCAACGTCGACGACGCTGACAGTGATGGTGAGATGGAGCGCTTACTCGCACGCCGAACCGAGCTTCGCAGCACCGTGCGTGATCTCAACGACAAGATCCGTGGTCTTGACGAATTCGCCAGGGTTGGCAACGAGTACAGCTCCGAACTCAACGAGCACCGCGTTCGACTCGCCTCGGTCGGACTCATTCCTGACAAGCAGAAAGCCGCTGCCACGTGCCCGATTTGTGAGAACACGCTCGACACACCGAGCGCTCGCGCGGCGATCACACAGAGTCTCGAACGTGTATCTCAACGCATTGATCTCGCTCACCGCGATGAACCCCGCGTGGCCCAAGCCCGCGCAGAGCTCCTCCAAGCGCGCAGTGCTGCCCGGACTGAACTCGCAGACATCGACACAGCTCTCGACGATCTCGCACAGACAGACCAACGACGCGAGACGATGCGCCGCAGCTGGGAGCAGCAGAGCTTCGTACGTGGCCGCATCGCGCAATACCTGGATACCGCCACGCTCGCAGATGACGACGCCATGGCCGCCTTGGAACACACCGTCGAGAATCTCGAACGACGAGCAGCAAGCCTCAACGATGAGCTCGATCCAGAACAGCTACGCTCGGCCGTCAACTCTCTGCTGAACATCGTCGGGCGCCGGATGACCGCACTCGCGCAATCACTCCCTCTCGAACACTCCGAACACGGCGTCCGAATCGACCCCTACCGCCTGACCGTCGTTGCCGACACTCTCCAAGGACCTGCCTACATGGACGCCGGAGCGATCGGAAGCGGGATGAGCTGGGTCGGCTACCACCTTACGGCCTACCTCGCGCTTCAGGACTACTTCATCGAAGCACACCGTCCCGTTCCACGATTTATCGTTCTCGATCAGCCCAGCCAAGCCTTCTTCCCACGTGACCGTGACACCGGGGGAGACCTAACGGAGCTATCGGATGTGGATCGCACAAACACCCGCAAGCTCTACGAGATGATGTTCAACGTCGTCACCGAACTAGACGGACAACTACAAGTCATCGCCTTCGACCATGCCGACTTCCCAGAGCCCTGGTTTGGGGAATCGGTCGTCGAGTTCTGGCGAGAAGGCAACGCGCTTATTCCGCAGAACTGGCTGAACCCTGATACTTCGGATGCCCATGCGGAAAATGAGGAATAAGACAACGGAAGACCCAACTGAAGCCTCCCTGTAGAGGCGGCGCAAACCCTCGCTCTCCGGCCTCGGTCCCGACTTCCAGCACAAGCCCGAGAAGGCGGACAACCCGCACCTCGCCAAAGGCAGGTTCGTGGACCTACCAGCGGACGCCGACAGTTCCAGCGCTACGTCGTGGAGACCACGACTACCCAACCACACCATCGAACTCAACACCAGCCAGGGCGACAAGCACATCCTCACCAGATACCTGCTTGCTGGCTTCAGAACCATGCGGATGAACGAGATACTGCCCGCTCACGTGCGCGACCACCTGCGGCAACTCGCTGCGGACGGCGCCACTCCGCACACCTCGTTCGCTTCAAGACCGTGCTCTCAGCGATCTTCACCACCGCCTTCAACGACTGGATCATCCACTTCCACCCCTGCACCGGCGTCACCGCACCCGCCGCCCCCAAACGCCCCCTGCGCATCCTCACCCCGGCCGAGTACGACGCCCTCCACACGGCACTCGCCGCGCCACGCTGGCGACTGCTCGTCGACGTCGCCTTCGAAACCGGCATCCGATGGGGCGAACTCGCCGAACTACGCGTCCACGACCTTCATCTCGCCACCCGGGTCCTGACCATCAGCCGCGCCGTCGTCGAACTCCGCCACCCCGATCCGGACGGCCAATGCTTCCGCATCAAGCAGTACCTCAAGAACACCGCGTACCGGCAGCTCCACCTCACCACCGAGCTCACCCACGCACTACTCGACCACCTCACCGAACACCACCTGGCGTCCGACGACCTCATATTGGGCTTCCCGGCGGCGCCCCCGCGGGACGACACCAACCCGTCCACAGGCGGTGCAGCACCCGAAGGACACGGCACCGCCAGCCGCTACAGCGCCGGATGCCGCCGCGACGCCATCGCCACCTACCGGCGCCACCGCCGCGCACTCGGCCACGACCGGCCCGCCCACCAGCCGCGCTCTCCCGCCAACCGGCACCTGGCCCGCAACTGGTTCCGCAAAACGATCTGGGCCCCCGCCCTACACCTCACCCACCGCGTCCGCATCCACGACCTCCGCCACACCAACGCCTCCTAAATGCTCGCCGGCGGAGCCGACCTTGAAACCGTCCGCGAACGCCTCGGCCACACCAGCCTCCGCGCCACCGAGCGCTACCTCCACAACCTTCCCGACGCACACAACACCGCAATCAACGCACTCCACCGCATCCGCAACTCACCAAGCCAAGACACCGCACTCGCGGCACGGCACCCAACCAACTAGCGGTCACCCCAGCACACCCCATGCGCCGCCATCGCCGCGCACGCCCGCCCAAGCACAGCTCAAGCTCAAAACCACAGCCCACCGCACTGCGGCCACGCATCAGCTGTGCAAGGAAACGAACCGCCAACACCGCAAAGGCCGCGTTCCTCGCGGTCAAACCACGGTCACCACACAACCGGACACAACAAAACCCCCACCGGTGAAGATCACCGACAGGGGTTCTAACCTGCTCAAGCTGCTGGTGCGCGATACTGGGGTTGAACCAGTAACCTCTACCGTGTCAAGGTAGTGGCCCCTCGTTTCTGACCAGCACGTTCGCGCTCCGCCGCAGGTCAGCGGCCCTTGTTCCTGCTCGTCGAGACTAGTTGCCACGCGTTCAGCCGCGTTCCCGTCGCCATCAGATCGCCATCTGAACTTGTACGAGGACCACCGTGCAACGGAAAATCGAACCCGGGACGAGTTGGTGATGCGCCCCTTCGTCGGTCGGCGGATAGGCCACGAGCGGGTCGACGTTCTCACCGCCGCAGCCCGCGACCAGAAGCGAGGCCGAGCACGGAACAGCTGACGCGTCTCGTCGACGACCCAAGGGATCGCGACCGCGACCCAGTCGTCGGTGCGCAGCGCCTCGACTACCGCCTCCTCCGGTCCCACGCCGGTCAGCATCGGTCGGCGCCGCTGCGGGTGCTCCGGCCGCTTTCGAAAGGGAAATGATGTACACCTAGCGCACGAGAGCCGCCGAGAAACACCGCCGATCCGTGACCGTCGCCGAGGTGACGGCGAAGTACCAGCGCGACGAAACTCTGGTGATGGTCACCGCATACGACCTGAATCGGGCAAGAGCATTTCGCCGGGCACGCACGTGTCGGAGCAGGTCGCGGACTCCCGGATGAGCAGCGCGGGCCGGGACAGGGCGGCCTCGTTTCCAGGCCCCTTATCTGGTGGGTAGACAGCCGACTCCGAGGTCCGCTGTTGGAGAGCGCGACTCATGGCCGAAGGGCCTGGTGTGCGACGTCCTGGGCCCCTCGGCATCGCGGCCTACCGACGCGTTTCGTCGATGCGAAGCGCAGCACCGAGCGCGAAGAACGCCGGCGCCCACTCCCCAACGAAGATGCCCCACCTGTCGGCACGGGCGATGTCCTCAGCTTTCCGGGAAGACACCCAACTGGCCACGCTCAAACCGATCGATACCACTCCTGCCGTGAACAAGTGGTCTGAGCGGACTCCGCAGTTCCGCAACGCTGTCAACATCGCCATCCCCCTCGTGTCCTGCTCGGCATGGTGTCTTGCAATGTCCAGCATGGGTACTGTCGCTCCCACGCGCATCCCGCAGCTTCCAGATGAGGTTGTACCCCTGAGGACAGGGTGAGCGAAGGAGCATGCAACGTCATGTCTCGGTGTGACGGACTCGCTCGATAGCAGTGACGGCGAATTCAGCGAGTCCCGCGGCCAAGCCCGGATAGTCGGGCGCTTCCGCAGCCATCACCGTGGTCCAGTGGTACAACAACTCGGCCTGCCAGAGCACCCATACCGCGTCGTAGGCGTTATGCAGATCGACGCGGTCGAGCATGTTGACCAGCTCCTCAGCACTGCTCAACGACGCGGTCAACGACACCGGCAACTCCACAGACCCCACGGCAGAGCTCGACCACTCCCATCTGAGATTCCGCGGCGACCTCGCAAGCCGAGTGCACCCGGGAGACCTGCGGGCCGACGGACCGCTCACCCGACCACGCCCGAGATCGGACTGGCCATGGCGTCACGGCGCCGTTCGTCATCGAAACACCCGTGATAAGGCGCTGAGGGCGAACAGGCAGAGCACGCTGGCCGCGTCTATCGTGGTGTTGGCGAAAATGATGGACAGGCCGCTCGCTGCGGCGACGGCAAGCATGCTGGGGCGGAAATTCATGGTCCGCATAGAGACTACGATGCAGTCGAGGGACTTCCCAGCCCAGCGTACGTACCGGGCGCACGCGCACACGACTGAGGCGGGGAAGTGCGATCGGCCCGAAAGTTATCTGCTGATCGACAGCAGTATTCGGCTGCGTGCAAGTCCACGAGTAGCGGCTGCTAGCGATGACCGCAGCTTCGAGCAGAGCTGAGGGCACCGCGGTCGCGCTCGCGAGGCGACGCGGGCTACAACTACCTCCGCTGTGTCACCGTTCGGCGGCTACGGGAAGCAGGGCAGGTACCTGGCCCCACGGAGCAGGAGCCGACTCAACTCGGCACGACTCATACATCGCGGACGGTTCAGCCTCCGGTCTTGGGCCCCGGATTGATTCTTAAGGTATCTGCTGTTTGTTCAGACTGCGGAAACCCGTGCCGTCGATGACTAGCGCACGAGCACGTCGGTCCCCGCGTCCGGAGCGATCAATCGAAACCATCTTCGGCCATTTGTGTGAGCATGCGCCAAACGTGAACTCCGCAACATGCCCGCTACGCTCCACGCGCGATCTCGACCGCGTCCCAGCAGGAAGGGTTCAGCCCTGCTGTTCCACAGGCGCCGCACCCAGCTGAGCGAGCTGATCTTCCAACGCGATGATGCGGCAAGCACCCCATACCGGCATGCCCTGATCAACCAGCTCACGCACCCGCGACGCCCGTCGCAATTGCGCACGCGAATACCGCCGATGCCCCCCGCCGGATCGCACCGGAACCACCAGCCCCGTCCCCTCCAACGACCGCAGGAACGGCTGCGTCACGCCCACCATCTCCGCCGCCCGGCCCATCGTGTAAGCCGGATAGTCGGCGTCCTCGAACTTGTCCTCGATCTCGGCGCGCTCCTCGCCCATACACCCTCCCGGCCCCTCGCGAACAAGGGCCCCGGTGCACCGTCGGTACACCGGGGCCTGGAGGGAGATGTTCCAGTCAATTACCACTGCCGCTCATCCACCAACGAACACGAGGACGACGCGGCGCCGAACCTTGCGATACGACACCTCCCTTCCCGCACCCGCAGATGACCTTCACTCGACCCTGAGGCGGAGGCCGCTTTGCGCGTCTCCGCCTGCCCGGTCGACCATCGCGTCAATCACCGATCGCGCTACTACATCCTCTTCTACTTCCTTGAGAGGAAGGCTAGCACCGCTATGGCGTCATGTCTACACCCACCGCTGCAGATATTGTCCACTTCGAGATCGGCCGGGTCGCTCTCGTGCTACAGCGCTCGTTCGAACTTCCCTGGCGGATGGTGCGACCGTGTGCGGCAACGGAGGATGCGCCCGGGCGAGGTCGGATCGCACATCGGCGCACGTTGCGCGGATCGGTCGCCGAGCAGTGCGTCGCATCACAGTGGCGAGAGACCGCGCGAGCTGCTCGCATCGACAAGGGCGGAGGAAATCCGAGGCGGCATCGCCGCGCGGAACACCGATTCGTTCGCTCGTCGGCCGAGGGACTGAGGGGAGTGCGGCCAGTGACCTTTTTCCACATGCTCGAGCCGTCCGCATTCGATGAGTCGACGTCGTCGATCCGCAGCGTGCAGTCCGAGGTCGACGACTACGACGCGCTCGACGACGCGTTCTGGTGGGACCACGGGTACCGCCACCTACCCGACCATCTGCGCATCGTGCCCGGCGACCGAGTCCTCGACGTCGGCTGCCGCACGGGCAAGTCCGCGCGCTGGCTGGCCGCTGCTCATAGCGCGCAGGTGCTCGGAACGGACCCTTCGCCAGCGATGATCAGAACGGCCGAGGAGAGACCGACGCCCGGAGTCCGGTATCGACGAACCCCACGAGGATCCCTGCCCGGCATCCCGGACTCCTCCGCCGACGCCGCCTACGCAGGTTTCGTCGTCAGCTGTGAGTTCCTCGACCATCTGGTCGAGGAACTCTTCTCCGAAGTCTTGCGCGTCCTGCGGCCCGGTTCCCGCTTCACCGTCCTCGATATCAACCCTTCGGCCGTCGGCATCCACTTCCCAGGGGTCGTTTACGGCCCACCCGGCCGATCTCCCCGTCCAGGCGAGGTGGTGCCCCTCAGCCTCCAACGGCGCGACGGCACGTGGACGCGCTCCCGTCGGCTTCACCGACCGGTCGGATCAGTTCGCGGAATGCTGGAGTCCGCCGGGTTCACGGTGGACCGGATGGACGTGCCGCTGGCCCGCACGCTCGCGCAATCCTCCTCCCAACCAGCCGTTCACGCGCCGTTCTACCTGATCACGGGCCTCACATGACGGGTCGATGAAGAACTCGGAGTCGAGTCACCCCCAGACGAAGACCTCAGCCGCGGCACGCTGCCTAACCTTCCGGCCGTTCAGCCCGCTTGGCCGAGTACATCGCCGCATCGGCTCGGCTGAGCGCGTGGTGCGCCGTGTCGTTCGGTTCGAGCGGGACGTACCCGAAGCTGGCGGTGATCCGGTACTTCTCGCCGTCCAGCAGAATTGGTTCGGCCAGGCGTTCGCGGAGCCGGGAGCACAGCGCTTCCGGGTCGGCGGGTGCCGGGTTGAGCAGGACCACGAATTCGTCCCCGCCGAGGCGGGCGAGGGTGGCCCTACCGTCGAGTTCAGCTCGTAGCTTGGTAGCCGTCGCCAGCAGCACGGTGTCGCCCGCTTGGTGCCCCCACCGGTCGTTGACCTCCTTGAACTGGTCCAGGTCGATGTAAAGCAGGCCGAGGGCGGTGTGCTGGGCGTGGGCCTGAGGTAGGGCCTGTCCGAGGACGTCCAGCAGAAGTGTCCGGTTCGCCACCCCGGTAAGCGGATCGTGCGTGGCGAGGTGACGCAAACGCTGATGGACCTCCTGCAGCCGACGCGCCGTCATGAGCTGTCGCACCACGACCAGGCCGACGACCCCGACGAGGAAGTAGACCTCCGCGGGACGCGGGCTGTCGATGGTCGCTCGCACGGCAGTGAACGCGCACACCGCCGCCAGCGGGACGTAGGGAAGGACGAGTGGGGGGAGGTTGGTCGCCACGCGGGACAGTCCGTTCTCCGGGGCGAGCGCGGCGACAAGCATGAGGTAGGGCGCCATCATGTACCCCACATCGGCAACGTTCGGCGGAGCAGGGCTGTTGTTGCTGATGGAAAACGCGTAGAGGGCGTCCGAAGCACCGATCGCGATGAGCCCGGCCAGCAGCCACGCCAGCGGAAGTCGCCAGCTGCGACGCAACAGGACCGATATGAGCACTGCGAGGACGATGAGGACGAGATCGGCCACCGCATAGGACGCCGCCAGCAACACCTCGCCGAGACTGGCGGATCCGCGTTCCACGGCAGCACCGAACGTGACCTGCCACACCAGGCCGAGCAAGCTGGTCGCCACGATCAATCCGTCGATCACCAGGACGCGCGGGCGCGTGATGGCGTCGGTGGAACCGGTGCGGGCATGCTCGTTCTTGGCGATGTGCAGCAATGCGAAGAAGGTGAACACCGGCAGTCCCAGGTAGAGCGCGTTCTCGACATCCGGGAAGGTCGCTGCCCGCATGTCCACGCTGCGATGCCACGTCCATACGGCTTGCCCCACGCCCCAACCGAAGAGGGCGAGGGCCATGAGCGGCCGCCACCACCGACCCGTGCCCGACGCGAAAGGTGCTCGGCCAGTCCAGGCGAACGCGACGGCGGCCGCGAGGGCACCGACGAGGCCCGTGAAATCCGCTACGGCCCACCTAACGGGTTCCGCGAGCGCGCCTGACATGACCAGCGCGGTGGGCACGGCCACCACTGACATGACGAGCCAAGCCGTGCGGGGCCACCTCCACGACATCGGTTCGTTCTCCTGCCTGCCCCGTCCGCGGCGGACCGCGGGTTCACATCCGGCCTGAGCGAGCATCCGTTCAGGCGGAAGCTCGGTTCACCGGTCGGTTCCATCCTTTTCATCGCATCCGGTGACGGCGAGCTATGCCTCGCGGGCACCCGGGTGCGCAGGTCACAGGGGCGGTCCTACTCCCGCCTTGCCGAAATTGCGGCGTCCGGATCATGCCCATCGCGTTGCGCACATCCACTGTTGCGGAGTTCGGCGGACGCTGCGCTCGAATTGCTCCGCACGTCATCCCGCTGGCCTGAGTCTACCGGGTACCAATGCCTCTGCCACGGCGGGAGAATGGCTCATCTGGCCGCCCGCTGAGGAAAACGAATGCCCTGTGCCCTTCCAGGAAGCATCGATCACCGTCCCGACGAGCACGCGGCATCCTCCGCCCCGGCTGCCGTCGGGTGCCGGGTCCGCGGTTCGGACGCCGTGATGCACGCAGTCCGGCTCGGCCTAGCTCCTGACAAGCGGTCTGCGGGCGCTCACGATCAGGAACGGGGGTCGTGCCGTCGCTGCGTGCCATCGCTGCCGTCGTTCCGGCTCAACCGGATCGCCCTCCGCCCCGTTAGCAGGGTCCAGCAGCGGCTCGCACTGCTCGAGGTCCTCGAACCCGGCCTCGCCCAGCACCGAATCGTAAGTGGCGCGCGACCAGTAGGTGTCGGTGATCGAGCTCCAGCTGCCGTCCTGCCGCCGCATCCGGACCGGGAGCCGATCTCCTTCGGAATAGCTCACGTCTAGTTCGCCCTGTACCAGGTCTCCGAAATCCACTCCCGTGGTGTCGGGATGGCTGTCGAGCAGCACCACGCGCCCCCCGGGCCGTACTACGCGTGCGAGTTCGGCGACCACTGCCCGCAGTGCTGCCATGTCCGGCAAGCACACCGCCAGGAAAGCGGCCCACGCCGCATCGATGGAGTCGGTGGGGAGACCGGTGCGGTCTGCCGGCCTGTGGATGAACCTGGTGTGTCCCGCCGGGTCCGCACCGCGCCGAGCCGCGCGAATCATCACCGACGATCGATCCACGCCGACCACGGCGCTGGCGGTGTGCTGCGCGATCCATGACGTGACCGTCCCGTCCCCGCACCCCAGGTCCAGTAAGGTCGGGCGCTCTCCGTCGAACCGGTCAGGTGCGAGCAACTGCGGCAGGGCGCGATAACCAAGCCGCCACCACAGCGCGGTGTCGAACTCCGCGAAGCGCTCCGCCACCCCATCGGCGTTCCAATCGGTCAAGTAGTCCTCGGTCATGATCGCAACACTAGGAGAGGTCATCCTGCGCGGCCGCTCGAACCATCGGGTTCAGAGAAGATCGTGGCCAGGGAAGCACGCGGGGCCGCTCCGCTCAGGAACGACCCCGCCTGAGGGAGCGGTAGAACGCGATGTGGCGCTCGGCCGCTGTCTGCCACGTGTGCGCGGCGGCCAGCGTTCGCCCGGCCTCCCGGCGATCCAGGTCGTCATCGGCCAGCGCGGCCGCGAGCTCGGCCGCGAAGGACTCCGCCCCGTCGGCGAAACGGGCCGCGGCACCGAAAACCTCCTTCAGCACCGGGAGCTCTCGCACTACCAATGGAGTTCCGGCCGCCAACGCTTCCATCGCGGCCAATCCGAATCCCTCCTTGGTGGACGGGAACGCGAAGGCGCTCGCGGCGGCGACCAAGCCGGGAAGTTCGTGCTCGGCGACGGGTCCCAGCACCACCGGTTCGACGCCGAGCTCCACCGCGCGGTCCTCCCAGCGCCGCCGGTAGTCGCGGTAGTCGAAGAGGGTTTCGCCGCCTGCGATGACCAGTGCGACATCGGGTTGCCGCTCGCGCAGCAGCACGTATGCCTCCAACAGATCCAGCGATCCCTTGCGCGGCTCGATTCCGCCGACGGTGAGCACGTAGCGGCCCAGCCTGTCGGTCCAGTACCGCCGGTCCTGTTCGGTGGTATCGGCGAACCGCTCGTAGGCGACCCCGTTCGGGATCACCTCGGCTTCAACGCCCCATCCCGCACTCAGCTCGTCGGCGACCGAGTGCGAGACGCAGACGTGCGAGTGCGGGGTGATGATGGCGCGCTCGTGGCAGGCTGCCAGCTCCGGTGTGCTGAAGTGGTCGATGTGGTGCACCGTGCGCACGCAGTCGCCGACCGCGTTGGCGCTGATGCAGTCCTGGGCGTGCACCACGTCGTACTCGTCCGGGGTGAACGCCGCACCGAGCGCCTCGATCGAGCGCAACACCCGCTCGCCCACCGTTTCGCCGCCCGGCCGGTCGGGAAACGGAACGATCCGCACCTCGACGGCGTCGTGGACCGGCCGGAAGAATCCGGTGTCACCGCCGCGTCCCAGAGTCCAGACCGCCACATCCTCGCCTGCTGCCGCCAGCGCTTCGGCCAGTGCCAGCGTGTGCACCACACCGCCACGCGGTTTGGTCGAGTAGCTCACCAACGCGATCTTCATCTGCCACCCCCGCGGTAGGACGACGGCCGCAGCTCGCCCAAGTGGTGCAGCACTCGCCGGGCACGTTCGATTTCAGCCGCCACATCGACCTCGGCGATGGCGAGCCCTGCTTTGGACCAGGTGCGGGCCAGGACGTCCCCGCCGGGTCCGACGACCTTCGCCTGGCCCAAGAACCGCATAGCACCCGTGGTCCCCGTCTGGTTGGACGAAGCGAGCACGACCTGGTTCTCCGCCGCGCGCGTCTGGTCGTAGAGGTCGAAGAGCTTGGCCTGCCGGTCCTGGGCCATTCGCGGTGCGCGATTGGTGATGCTGGTCGGCCAAGCCGATAGACAGGCCAGCACCTCCGCACCATCCAGCGCCAACGACCGCGCGGCTTCGGGGAAGGTCTTGTCGTAGTCGATGAGCATGCCCACCCTGCCGATCGGGGTGTCACATGCCGCGAAGGACTCGCCCGGCGAGTAGACCTGCGTCTCACCAGCGGGCAGGTGCACCTTGCGGTGCCTGCCGAGCACACCGTCCCCGTTGACGCACACCGCGGCGTTGTAGCGCACGTCGCCGCCGTCCTCGCAGTAGCCGACGCAGACGACCATGTCGGCAGCCAGCGAGGCGACTCGCCGGATCATCGGCGAGTCGGGAGCGAGCGCGGGCGGCAGCGCGTCCGCGCCGGGGTGACGCAGCTCCGCGAGGTAGCCGCCGAGGGCGGCGTCGGGCAGGACCAGCAACCCGGCACCGGCCAGACGAGCATCGTCGATCAGCTTGGCGATGCGAGCCAGGTCGAATTCGAGGTCACGTCCGAAATGCGCTGCCGCAGCGCCGATGCGGACCAGGCTCATGACAGGCCCGCGCCAGCCAGGTAGGCATCGGGCCGCCGGTCGCGGAGGTGTCCCATGTGCCTGCGCGCCGCTTCGAGCGCGCGGTCGACGTCGACGTCAGCGACCGCGCCCCCTCCTTCGACTCCGGTGTCGGCGAGCACCTCGCCTCCAGGATCGACGACCTTGGCGCTGCCGACGAAGCGCAGCGAACCGAAGGTTCCCGCCTGGTTCGCCGAAAGCCACAGCACCTGGTTCTCCAAAGCCCTGGCCCGGTCGAACAGGTCGAAGCGGCGCTTCCACCGGTCCTGCGCGAGATCCGCCGCGGCGTTGGTGCGCGACCCCGGCCAAGCGGACACGCAGACCCCGATCTCCGCACCGTCGAGAGCCAACGCGCGAGCCGCTTCGGGGAACGCCTTGTCGTAGCAGATCAGCATGCCCAGCCGTCCGGCGGGCGTGTCGAAGGCGTGGAAGGAGTCGCCGGAGTCGTAGCTGGCGTTCTCGCTCAGCGGCTGATGCACCTTGCGGTGGTTGCCGAGCACGCCGTCGCCGCTGACGCAGACCGCGCTGTTGAACTTCCGGTCCCCGGCCCGCTCGCAGTATCCGGCTACGACGGTCATGTTCCCGGCGAGAGCGGCCAGCCGCCGCACTTCGGGCCCGTCCAGCTCCAGCGCGGGAGGTCCCGGGTCGTCGGCGGCGGAGCCGTCGAGACCGAGCAGGTAACCGCCGAGACATGCCTCCGGCAGGGCCAGCAGCTGGACACCCGCGGACCGAGCCCGCTCGACGAGCTTCTCGACGATCAGGAAGTCCTGTTCCAGGTCGCGGCCGAATTCGGCGGCGACGGCGGCAAGGCGCAACGTGCTCATGCATCCCCCATTCCAGTCACCGTCGTGGTGATCGCTGCTGTGATCTCGCCGTCGGGCCACCGCAACCCGACGCCCCCGCCCCGCACCAGTTCCCCGCACGTGGCACCGGTGGCGGGACCCGCCGGCAGCGGGTCGCTCCCCGCGTCATCGGTGGTGAGGACCGCGAAGCCGGGGAAGCACGTCAGCCAGTCGCCCACCGTCGCTCCGGCGGGGCGCGGCACGCGGGCGACGTCGAGTACCGCCGCACACCCGCTGGCTTCAGCGAGCATGCCCAGGGTGCCCACGACCCCGGCCATCGAGACGTCCTTGGCCGCCGCCGGTCTCGCGGCGGCCACCGCGCCGAGCATGGCGCGCAGTTCTGGCGTGCGCCGGTGACTGGTGGAATCCCACTGCCGACCTCGGTAGCCGTGGCGCCAGCCACCGCCGAGATCCGCGGTCAGCCGGACCTCGTGTCCCGCGCGGCCACCGCCGCCCGGGACGGGATGGGCGGTGCGCCCGAGCGCGGTGACGGACAACGAGCCGGGCACGCCGAGCTGCGTGTGCCCGCCGAGCAGCGGAATCCCGCCGTAGGCGTCCGCAGCACGCCGCAGCCCGGCGACCAGGCGTCCGGCGTGCGCGGTGTTCCTGGCACCGATCGCGTCGAGCAGCCCGACCGGTTCCGCTCCCATCGCGGCGAGGTCGTTGACGTTGGCCAGTACCGCGCACCAACCGGCCCACTCCGGGTCGCGCTCGACCATCGCCGGGACGATCGCGTCACACGCCGCCACCAGGTCACTGCCCGGGACCGGGGCTCCGTCGTCACCCACGAATCCGGCGCCGCCGAATGCACCAGGAGGTCCGGTGGCCGCGTCCAGCAGCGGCCCCAGCGGAGCTTTGGTCGCCTCCACGAGATCGTGCACGCGACGCACGGGCCAGCGCATCAACGTGTGCGGCACACCGGCCACGTCGACCTCGCGAACCCGGTCCCAGCCCAGTCGTGCGAACAGGGGCTCGTTGCACACTTGCACCGTCGCGTCGAACCGCAGCGCACCGGCGGCCTCGGCGTGCGCGCAGGCGGCGCGCACCAGCGCCGGACCCACTCCGCGCGTTCCGCGCACCGCACCATCGACGACCAGTCTTCCGCCGTACCACCAACCGATATCAGGGCCGTCGGTCGCCGGACCGAGCCGGACTCCCCCGAGCACTCCACCATCGCCGGAGCGGGCCACCAGGACGACCGTCCGCGAATCATCGTCCCGATCATCCCGGTCGGTTCCGGCGAAGAGGCCCTGTTCCCGCACGAACACCTGGTGCCGCAGGCGTCGGTACGCGGCGAGGGCCCCGGCGTCGGCCGCTTCGATTCGAAACGGTGGCTGCCCGGACAGGGTCGCGCGGTCACCGAGCAGCGACAGGACGTCCGGCATCGGCGGGCCTCCGGGCGGAAGCAGCTCTTCGTAGGCGATCACACTCATCCTCCCGCCGTCCTCAGCACCGAGCAGGCACCGCAGGCCGCGCACCCCGCGCCCTGATCCGCACCCGACATTCCGGCCCGCCTGAGCAGCCCGGCCACCGCGTCCGTCACGTAGGCCAGCAACTCGGCGCTGGGCGCCTCAACGCCGTCACGGGCGGCCAGTGTGCCCGCCATCGGCCGCAAGGGGACGACGAACGGGTACACGCCCCGCTCGATGAGCCCGGCGGCGCCGTCGATCAGCTCGTCGGGGTCCTCCCCGAGGCCGACCAGCAGATAGGTGGACACCCGGTTGTGGCCGAAGACGAGCACGGCCTCGTCCCACGCCGCTTCGTACTCGCTCAGCGGAACCTGCGACTTCCCGGGCATCCACCGGCGCCGCACCCGCTCGTCGAGGGCTTCGACGTGAATGCCGATCGCCGTGGCCCCGGCGTCCTTGAGCTCACCGATCCAGCGGAGTTCACCGGGTGGTTCGCACTGCACCTGAATCGGTAGACCGGGCACCGCCGCGAGCACCGCGCGGACAGAGCGCACCAGGTTTCGCGCACCGCGGTCCGGCCCCGTGGTGGTGCCGGTGGTCATCACCATCTGCCGCACCCCGTCGAGCCGAACGGCCGCCTCGGCCACCTCGGCCAGCTGCGCGGGAGTCTTCGCCGCCACGGTGGCGCCACCGCGCAACGATTCCTCGATGGTGCAGAAGCGGCAGCGGTCGGATTCGGCGTAGCGGATGCAGGTTTGCACCACGGTGGTGGCGAGCACGTCAGCGCCGTGCAGCCGGGCGATCCGCTCGTAGCTCACGCCTTCGGCGGTGCTCAGGTCGTAGAAATTGGGCCTGCGCACCGGAGCGAGTTCGACTCCGACGTCCTCCTCCCCCAGCCAGACCCGACCGTCGCGCACCGAGTACGGGCTGGCGGGGTTGGTGGGCAACGCGGCACCGGCGCCGTCGACGAGGACGTGGCCGTCGTCGCTGGGCCCTGCGCCGGCGGGACGCGCGACCTCGGCGTCCAGCCGGACCCCGTGCAACGCCAGCTCCGCACGGGTCATGATCCGCACGTCCACCGGCGTGCTGGTTCGCCCCTGTTCGGTATCGACGCTCACGACACACCTCCATGAAAAACCCGCGATCCCCCGCACGCGGCGCCCCGGCCCCCCCCCCCGGGGCCCAAGGCGGCGCCCGGGGGGCGCCCCCCCCCCCCCCCCCCCGGGGCGGCATTTTGGGGGGGGGAGAGGGGTGAGGGGGGGTCGGGGGGATTTT
>NZ_JAIUKB010000109.1:0-20696 GCF_020176785.1 Saccharopolyspora sp. 6V
CGGGCGCGGCGCGGGGCGCGGGCCCGCCCGCGGGGGGGGGCGGGGCCCCCCCCCCCGCGCGGCCCCCCCGGGCGGGGGGGGGGGGCCCCCGGACGGCACGACCGCGCGCTGCGGCGAATTTCGGGATGGGAACTTGGGAACTGGGCTCAGAGCTGATAGGTGGAGTTGATGATCGCGCCCTTCCGGGCGTAGTGGATGATCGCGTCCTGGACGTCGAGCGGGTGGGTGGGGATGACGCCTTCGATGAGGTCTTCCTCCCGCGCGCCGTGCAGCGAGAGGCCGAACCGGCAGCAGTACACCTTTCCGCCCTCGGCGATGAAGGTCTTGAGCTGGTCGTTGATGTTGTGCTCCCCGGGGAACGCGGAGTTCCCCGTGGTCGGGAATCCGCGGGTGGCCAGGCAGTTCAGCGAACCCGGCCCGTAGAAGTACACGGCCGACTCGAATCCCTTGCGCAGCGCGCGGGTCGCCTGCAGCACGGCCACGAAGCTCACCGAGGACTCGTGCGCGATGCCGTGCACCAACGTGAAGTAGGTTTCCCCGTTTTCCGCCTCGTAGTCGGGGAACACCTTGGTGGCCCCGTAGATGCTGGACCCTTCCGGCAGCGACGGGTGCGGGATCTCGTCGCGGGACTTGCGCTCGACATCGGTGAGTTCGACGGTCTCGGTCATGTTCTCTCCTCTGATCACGGTGTTTTTCAGTCGTAGAGCGCGGCGAAGGTCTCGCGGAACACGAGCTCGCCGAAGTAGCCGTCACCGGCTGCGGACCGCATCCGGGCGTACTCGCCGGGAAAGTCACCCCACGGTTGGTCGCTGGCGAAGAGCACGCGGTCGTGTCCGATGCCGCGGTGCTCGATCTCCCGGGCGAGCCAGTGCGGGGCGAAGCCGATGGCCCAGGAGAGGTCGGTGTACACGCGCTTTCCGGCGGCGACCCAGTCGAAGAAGCGCGAGCCGGCCAGCTTGATGTGGCCGCTCATGCCTCCTCCGAAGTGCACCAGGTGCACCGCGCAGCGATCGGCGTACCAGTCGACCAGGTTGCCCACCTGGTCGATGTCGGAGGCGGCGCCCGGCGAGGTGTGCACGTGCACGACCAGGCCGTGGCGCTCGGCGACCGCGAAGATCTCGTCGAGCAGGGGTCGGCACTCCGGCGCCGTCGGTGATCCACCGAGTAGGAAGCTCAGCTTCAGCGCCCGCACACCGGTTTCACCGGCCAGCGCGAGCGCCTTCGCCGTGCGCGCTCGATCTTCCGGTCGTGCGGACACCCACAGCCCGGCGCGCACCCGGTCGTCCCGCTGGGCGGCTTCCAGGACCAGCTCGTTGTGCGCGAAGGCGACATCGGGATCGGGCACGCCGTAGTTCGGCAGCACCAAAGCTCGTTCCGTCCCCTCCGCGTCCAGATCGGACAGCAGCTGGCCGACCGTGGCTCGGGCGGTGGTGTCGGCGTTGATGGCCGGGCCACCGTAGAAGGGGTGCGCGGGCAGCACCCCGAGATGCCGGTGCGCGTCGAAGACCAGGTTGTCGCTCACTGCTCACCTCAATTCGGCGACGGGACGGCGGAACGTGACGGTGATCTGCCGGTGAGCGCACCGCACACGTCGGTGATGCGGCGGGACGCGGCGATCCTCTCGACGAGGTACCGCGCATCCCTGCCGACCCCTTCCATCCGGCCGGAGCCCCAGGTGTGCTGCCAGGGCAGCCCGAGGAAGTGCAGCCCGGGTGCACTGGTCACGCCACGGCGGTGCACCAGATGACCGCGACCGTCGAAGACGGGGACCTCGATCCAGCGGTAGTCCGGGCGGAACCCGGTAGACCAGATCACCGTCGTGATCCCGGACTCGGCCAAGTCCAGCTCGCGCGGATGGGTCGCCGGGTCCGGCTCCCACACCGGCGTGTACCGGGCCTCGGTGGGCGCGTCGATGCCGCGAGCCGCTATGTGCGCGTCGATGGCGTCCTTGATGGACTCCATCACCTGGTCCGCCGCGTCCAATCCGGACTTGAGGTCGTCACCGAACGCGGCCCGGCCGTCGCGGATGTCGAGCAGACGCCCGTACAGCCGCATGCCCTGGCCCGCGAAGGTGCGCAGATCGATGTCCCGTCCGCCATCCCTGCCGGTGACGTAGTGGTTCACCCGCTTCCGCACCTGGGCGGGATCCGCGAACTCGTCGATGGTCTTGGCGTAATGCCCCATCTCGTCCAGCCACGCCACGCAGTCGCGGCCCCGATAGAACCGCGCCACCCGGGGCGCGTTGCCGACGGCCAGGTGCACACCGCGTCCCGCCAAGTGCAGGTCCTCGGCGATCTGTGCGCCCGACTGACCGCTGCCCACGACCAGCACATCGCCGGCCGGGAGTGCCGAGGGACTGCGGTAGTCGGCCGAGTGCAGCTGTTCGATACCGGCCGGGATCCGTTCGGCCGCAGCCGGTCTGCTCGGATCGTGGTAAGCGCCGGTGGCGACCACCACCTGTTCGGCGATGAACTCTCCCACCGTCGTGTCCAGCAGGTACGAGCCACCGGTGGACCGTCGCAATCGCGTGACACGCACCCCTTCCAGCACCGGTGCGCCAAAGGATTCGGCGTAGCTCTCCAAATAGGACACGATCTCGTCACGGAGCATGAAGCCGTCCGGATCGGCTCCCCGGTACTCGAATCCCGGCAGCGCGCACTGCCAGTTGGGGGTGACGAGGCAGAACGAATCCCAGCGACGGGAGCGCCAGTCGTGGCCCAGCCGCTCGGCTTCGAGCACGACGTGCCGGATTCCGCGCTGCCGCAAGCAGTAGCTGGCCGACAGTCCCGCCTGCCCGCCGCCCACCACCACGACCGGGTAGCGCGACTCGCGCGGGGTCATCGCCGCCTCCCCGCAGGGGAGTGCATCGCCTCCACGACGACCCGCCCATCGGACGGATGCTCGCGGGCGGTCGCGTTGATCTCGGCCAGCTGCCCTTCGGCAGCGGTGCAGCCGAAGCCGAACTTCGCCCGCACCCGTTCGTCGGCGATCCGCAACGCCTGCCTGCTGCGTTCGACGAAGTCGGTGACCTGGTAGGTACGGCCGACCTCGAGGTAATCTTCGATGATCGTGGATGGCGAGTAGCACTGCTGGACCGCACCGTCCGGCCAACGCACTCGAAACCGCATCTCTGGCATCGGTCCTCCAGTAGCGGGAAGACGAGGCGGAACCTCGTCGCTGCCGACGAGAACCATTCCAACGACCAGCTGTTTCCGGACGACGACATCCGGAAAAACAAGCGGTTCCGGCGCACGCGACCCTGTTACGACACCGCGAACGAGGCGCGCCGGCCGTCAGCGCGCCGCACCACGCGCTCGCTAACCGGGCCCGCACCTCACTGCCGGGCGCGGCTCAACTCCTGGAGTCCCACCACGACGGCGGCTTGCTCTGCGTCTCCCGCGCAGCTGGGAAGCGGTGCGGGGGCACCGGACTTCACAGTTCGACGTCCGGGTGCAGCCGCCCGACCGTCCACACCCGCTGTCTGCGCACTACGAGTGCGGTCGTCAGGAGGAATGCCGCCCAGAATCCACCGAGCACCGCGAAGTCCCGCACCAGATGTTCCACCAGGCCACCGGAGATCGTCATCCTCAGCCCGTCGACGAGATAGGTCATCGGCAACAGCGGATGGAGTGCCTGGAAGAACCCGGGAGTGGTCGGCACGGGGTACAGTCCGCCCGACGAAGTCAGCTGCAACACCAGCAGCACCAGCGACACCACATCTCCGGGAACGCCGAAAGCGGTGCGCAAACAGTGGTCGATCGCAGTGAACGCGGCGACACCGGCCAGCATCAGAGCCACGCAGGCGAGCGCGTGGCGCGGCGCCAGTCCTAGTCCGAGGTCCACGACGGCGTAGAGGATCAACGCTCCCGCACCTCCCAGGATCGCCGCGGGCAGCCATCCGGCGACCGCGATGGTGAGCGAGCCGACCCGCCCAGCCAGCGCCCGCAGGTTGACCGGCCGCAGCAGCAGGAACGCGAACAGCCCGAACACCCACAGCGCGATGCTGAAGAAGAACGGGGCGAAACCGCGTCCGTAGGGTCCCGCCGGATTCAGGTTCTCCCGCTCGATGCGCACCGGGGTCCCCAGCACGCGCGCCGCTTCGGTGATCTGGTCGGAGTCGGTCTCCGGGATACGGACGAAAGCCTGGTCCACCGTGCGCGTGAGGTCGGCGGCAGCGGAGTTCGCCTGGTCGGCGGCGGTCCGCATTGCGCCGGACCCCTCTTCCAGCGCGCCGATCCCGGAGCTGATCGTCCGGGCTCCCTCAGCCACGGCATGTGCTCCGGAGTCGACCGTTCGGAGCGGTACGTTCGCGTCCAGCACCTTGCGTTGGGCCCGACCGATGTGGTCGCGGGTCTCGTTCGCCTCGGCCAGGGCCTGGTCCGCCCGCTGCTGGTTCCAAGCAGCTTCTTGATCGGCCCTGCCGGCACGCACGTCGAGATCATGTGCGTGGTCGCGGGCCCGCTGCACCACCGGTTCGTCGGCCAGCTCGGGGTGGATGCGCACGAGTTCGTCGACGTCCTGCACACCGCGCGCGGTGCCGCGTTTGACCGCGCCGGTGGTGGCGTGCGCGAAGGCAGCACCGCGGGCCACCGTCGTGGCGGTGTCGACCAGCTGGTCCGCGGCCGCAGGGAGACGGTCCGCGACCGCGCGGTTGAGCTCATCGGTGACCTGATCGACCTGCCCGGTCGCCTCGGCCAGCTGAGCGGCGCCGTCGCTGACTCGCCCGGCACCGTCGTGCAAGGCACTGGTCCCGGACATCAGCGAACCGGTTCCCTGCTGTGCGACCTCGGTGGCGCCGAGCAACCGGTGGGAACCGTCGGACGCCGTGGCCAACCGGTCCTTCACTTCGGACAGCTCACCATAGATGCTGCGTACGTAGGCCCCGTGCGCCGCCGCGTTGATCTGGTCCTGCAGTTGCGGCTGCACGACCTCGGTCATGATTCCGGCGATGTAGTTGTTCGCGTCGTTGAGCCGGATGTCGATCCCGGCCTGTTCGGGAACGGTGTTGCTCGCGGTCGCGAGCTTGGTGCTGAAGTCCGGTGGGATGGTGATCGTGAAGTAGTAGCGCCCCTGCGCGAGCCCCTCTTCGGCCTCCGCCGCGTCGGTGAAGCTCCACTGGAACGTCCCAGCCGCCTTGAGCTGCTGCTCTACTTCGCTACCAGCGTCGACGCGCTGACCCTGCGCGGTGTGCCCGGTGTGGTCCTGGTTGACCACGGCGACCGGGATCCGGTCGAGCTCGCCGTAAGGATCCCAGTTCGCCCACAGGTACGTGGCGCCGTAGAGGAGCGGGATCAGGCACAGCAACGGCGGGACCGCTCTCCGCAGCGGACCCCGAAATCTGCGCAGTTCCAGCAGGGCCAGTTTGACGGCGGTCATGTGGCTCCCCGTTCCCCGTTCCGTTCCGCGCGTTCGGCACCGGCCAAGCGTTCCCCGCTGCGCTGCGGCAGCACGACGGGCACCGCGTCCGGGAGGTTCGGTGTGGGGTCGGTGCCGCTGAGCAACAAGGTGATTCCTGATTCGCGCACCCGGGCTAGGCCGCTCCACACCCGCGCCCGCCCCTCCCGTGCGCATCCGTCGTCGGGCTCATCGACGACCACGGCGCCCGGCCCGCGCGCCACCGCCAGTGCGACCGTGAGCAGAACGTTCGCCACGGAATCCAGGTCCTCGACCCGCACTCTGCCAGGCACGTCGATGCCGACGAGGTCGAACGCGGCGGACACGGCGGGCCGGTCGACCCGATCGATCCAGCAACGCTCCGCGATCAAGTCGTCGACTCGCAGCCGATCCTCCAGCTGACAGGCCGGTCCCGCGCGGGCGAGCGCGACAGTCTCGCGAACCGCAGCGGCCTCGCGGGGCAGGTAGTGCTGACCGACGCGCACCGCACCACTGACGAACCGCATCCGGCCTGAAAGCGCGAGCAGCAGCGAAGTCCGGCCGGAGCTGGCAGGGCCGCGAACCAGCAACGCGCCACCGGCTTCGACGGCGGTGGAGACGTTCTCGAAAACCGGCCCCCTCCCACCGCGCACCGACAGTCCCTCAGCGATGACATCCGTCCCTGGCACCGGGGCACCATAACCACGACGTCATCCGAACACGCAGCACCACGCCCGCCGCCAGACGACGATCTGCGCCACCGGTAGGCTCGGATCCGTCGATCCGGGGCCCGCTCAACAGAAGCGGGCAGCGGAATCGGTGCCGAAGGCGATGGCGGAGCCGCGCTCGGGTTGCCATCGCAGCACCCGGTGGTCTCCACCGGGCACACGAACGATCTCCAGCGCAGAAGACGGGCCAGGCCTTCGGGTCCCTGGAACCGCACCTCCCGGACCGCGGCTCCGAAACCAGCTCAGGACAACCACACCGGCAGCGAAAACAATCCGTGGACGATGGACAGCTGCCGGAAATCGAGCTCGGATTCCGGAATGGCCAGCCGCATCCGCGGGAACCGGTTCGCCAGCGACAGGTACGCGCGCTCGAGTTCCATCCGTCCGAGCTCCGCCCCGATGCAGCGGTGGATGCCGTGGCCGAACGCCAGGTGCGCGGTGCGACCGCGTGCCATGTCGAACTCGTCCATGCCCTCGCCCAGGGCCGGGTCGCGGTCGGCGGCGCTCAGCGAGCACAGCACCACGTCCCCCGCCGAGATCTCGACGTCGCCGATGACCGTGTCTTCCTCTGCGAACCGCGGAAACGCGACCTGTACGACGGTGGCGTAGCGCAGCGCTTCCTCGACGAACGCGTTCGCGCTGCCGGGGTCTTCGCGCAGCTGTTGCGGGATCGAGGGATCCCGCAACATCAGCAGTGCGCCGATTGCGATCATGCTCGCAGTCGTCTCGAAGCCTCCGGTGAGCAGCCCGTCGGCCAAGCCCACCAGTTCGTCGTCGTCCACCTCGTCACCGTGGTCGCGCACCACCGCGCCCAGCAGGCCGTCGCCCGGGTCTCGCCGCTGCTCGGCCAGCACGCCGCGCAAGTACTCCAACGAGTCGGTCATCGCGTTGAACGAGTGCTGTGCCCGCCCGGATAGGTCGAACCGCGCCTCGCTCAACTCCTGGATGCGTTCGGAGTCGTGCCGCGGCATGCCGAGCAGCTCGCAGATCACCGCAGCGGGGATGACCGCCGCGAACTCCGCGACTAGGTCCACCGGGCCCGACTTCGCCGCCGCAGCGTCCAGCGCCTCATCGATGATCTCCTGCACCCGCGGCCGGATCCGGGCAATCCTGCGCTTGGTGAACTCCGGCTGCAAGAGCTTGCGCAACCGCGTGTGCCGGGGTGGATCGGCGAACCCCAGTCCCGGGCTGCTGCTGACGGATTCCGCGCCCAGCACTCGACCGAGGTCGTTGCTGAACCCACAGGACGAACCCAGCACGTGCTTGCACTCCGCATAACCGGTGACCAGCCACACGCTCCGGCCGATCGGCAGCGGCAGCCGCCGCACAGGCTTGATCGACCGCCCACGAGTCAGCTCCGGCACCGGGGACACCCCGTCCCGTTGCAGCACCGCCTTCGCCGATTTGGGCAGGTACCGCAGCTGGGACAATTCCACACCGCTGCCCTGCTTCACACTCCGGTAGCGGCCCGCGAACCAGGAGAGCAGGCCCGAACTCACCGCATCCAAGCACAGCAGCTGCGGCATCCGCCTCCGCGAGAACGAACTCAAGCACTTCAACCGCAAAAAGACACCCGCAGACGCTCACGCACGCTGTTCCCGATAAGGTACATCGCCTTCGCCGCCTGCCGGTGTGCCCACCTTCCATTTTCCCGGTGTCCGGCGGTTCGGGACCCCCGCTCGTGCGCGTTCGCCGCTGCTGGGCGATTGACGGCTTCGCACGCGGTCGACCCGACGTGAACCCCGCGCTCGCTCGGCGAGCTGGCGACACGGCGAGCCGTTGTCCACCACCGCGCACGGCTACGCGGCCGCGGGCAAAAGGGCCGGTCGGCCGCCAGATGCGGTCCCGGCCGCGGGCGACGTGACCAACCGACCGCACTCGCTGGCGGCGATCCAGTCGTCCAGGGTTGCGGCACCGCCGAGAGAGGGGTCGCTCAACTCGCTTGCCACCGGCAACCCCGTAGCCGCGGAACGGACTTCAGGTACCAGCGCGTTCCACCACAAACGGTGGTTGCTCACCGCGGCCGCGACCACCAACGCCCCACGCTCATCGTGTTGGTCCAGGCACCAGGCGAGGGTGTCGCCGGGAACGCCCGCAACGACGACGACTCCGCCAGGACTGGTCTCCGGCAGGGCCGCAAGCTGATCCCGCGCACGACGATCACCGAAGGCTTCGAGCACGACGCGGGACGCGTGATCGCGCTCGTCGCTGTGCTCGTCAAGCGCCTCGCGGATCCAAAGCCCCGGACCGAGCGGCCGCTCAACGTGCTCGACCACCGCCTCCCACGGCCATGGCTCGACGCGGCGCCTCAACAATTCCGACATCCGCTCACGAGCTCCTGACAGCGTGTCGGCCTCCACCGCGGCGTCATCGGCGATCGCATAGCCCCGCCACTGCTCCCAGTCGCCCGCCTCCGCAGCGCACCAGCGGTAGATCACGTGCAGCACCGGCACCGGAACGCTCACCACCTTCCTGCGATCGACCCGGCTCGTCAGCGGGCCTCACCCTCGGACTTGAAATTCTCCGTTCGTGAGTACAGAATAGATTCATCGGCGGACCTGTCAAGTTTGGCATCCGAACTGCCCCGAAGAAAGGCGTACGGGTGCGCCGCCATGGCGCTGCCCGTCGGTCGACCAGCTCCACATGGGAAAGGAGAGTTGTGATGACGCTCGCGTTCGACCCGTTGTTCCGGGATCTCAACCGCTTGACCACCGAGGTGTTCGGCACCAGCCGCGCGCCGCAGGGCATGGCCATGGACGCCTACCGCGCCGGCGAGAACTACGTCGCCGAGTTCGACCTGCCCGGCATCGACCCGGACTCGCTGGAGGTCAGGGCGGAGAACAACACGCTGACCGTGCGAGCCCAGCGTCAAGGCCGCACGGAAAGCGATACGAACGGCGAGATCAGCTACATCGCCGCCGAGCGACCTCGCGGGACCTTCTCCCGGCAGCTGGCTCTGGGTGACGGGCTGGACTTGGACAACATCACCGCGGACTACGCCGACGGAGTCCTGACCGTGACCATGCCAGTGGCCGAGCAGGCCAAGCCCCGCCAAATCCAGGTCGGGCGCCGTGACACCGGCGGCCGCAAGGTCATCGACAGCGGCGGCAGCTGACCCCACCCGTTCCGCGTGCCCGGGTCGCAGATCGGCCCGGGCACGCCCTACCGGCCGCAGCAGGAGAGACCCGAACGCTCCGGCGCCGAGGGGACTGGAACCGCACTCGACGACATCGACCATCCCGCCTACACCGTGGGACGAGCTGCAGAGATGCTGCGCGTCACCCCCGGACTTCCTGCGCAGCTGGACGACACCGGCCCGCGTGCCGGCCCTGTTGGGCGATCCCGAGCTGACCGCGCTGGCCATGGCCTGCCGCATCGCCGGCCTCGAACGGGACCTCCACGACACCCGGCCACCTTCGTGGAACCTCTACAACCCGCACGGAGAGCGCGATCCCGACATCGAGGGGGAGATGCCCCTCTGATCGTCGCGTTCGACGACCGCCTCGACGCACCACTCGGCCCATCCGATGACCGAACGGATATTTCATGCAGCCGATGCAGGTATCATGCCAAAAAGACGGACGATTTCTTGCGCGAGAGTCGGCCGGGACAGGGCAGCCACGGTGCTCTTCGCTTCCTGGGCTCAGGAAAGCGGTGTGCAGGCGAGCGTGGCGGGAGGCGTTGTCTCGTGCTCTCCCACCACTATCCCTTCGGAGACCACAACCATCGTCAACACCTGCATCCTTGCCTGGAACGACATCGGGCACGCAACGTCAGGTGCACGCCTCCCCCGAATGCGGCAGAAGCCCCGCTGTGGACGTCACCGGGACCGGACGAGCCTCAGCGGGAGTCGCGCTGGTCGTCAGCGAGAGAGAGACTCATCCCGGTTCCCCTGCATTGCGGGCACATCCGCGGAGCGAGGACGAAGGACGGCGTGGCGTCGGGACCGTATCGGGCTTGCAAAGTTGTGATCATCCGTGTCCCGTGGCAGCGCGAGCATCGCGACCGGGGCCAAGTCGTGGGCGATGCTTCAGTGGCCCGCCGAAGCACTGCTGATCGCAGGTCGCGAAGGTGTTCGTCCTCGTCTTCGACAGTGGCATGACGTTCGTGGGCCTGCGCGTGTTCTGCCAGCGCGCGTTCGAACGCCGCGAGGGCGTGCTCGAGTTCGACGTTCGACGCCGGAGTGCTGTCAGCCATCACGTCTCCTTCGTCGCTGAGATGATGCGGCGCTCGGGAACATTCACGCCACGTGCTGCCGCCAGATCGCGGCCCCGCCCCGCGAGGCGCGAAGATCGCTACCGGAGCGAACAGCGGCACGCAGCTTGCGACGGTCGGTTTCTCCGAGACCACCCCAAATCCCGTACCTCTCATCGTGCAGCAACGAGTGTTCGAGGCAAGCCTCTCGGACAGGGCAGGTGCCGCAGATGCGCTTGGCGGCCGTCCCGGACTGACCCTGCTCGGGGAAGAAGGCATCTGGATCGGTCTGCGCACAGAGCCCGGACTGGTACCAGTCCGGCTGTCGATCTTCGGCCACCGGTTCGCCGTCAACGATGCGCATGTTCAGAACCTCCGTTCAGAGCACTTGTACGCCCATGTGACCGTCACCCGGACGAGGCATGACGCAGCGAATTTAGTGTTCTGGATCACTCGTACGGCAGCATGAAAGGGGCGGCCTCACTCGCCCCACGTCCCAGCGGGCCATAGCGCGTAACGCTCGGCGCGACCGAGGAAGGAAGTTGCAGAGCATCGCCAAATACCCCCTAAGAGGTGAATGCAGCTGGTACCTATGCCCTAATACTGTTGTTCCATGTACAGACAGGCCACCCAGAACCCGACTCCGGTACATGAGGACACACTGCTGCAGATTTGGCTTACCGGCCGCATATCAGATCTGCTGGAGCTCGCCTCCAGCGACCTCGAACAAGCTTGCCGAGAATTCGATGCACTCATCCCCCAGTGGGGCACCAAACGCGTCAGGCGCGCACTTGGCGATCTCGTCCAGGACTTCCAAAAATAAGGCCCCGCAGTACCGAGGCACGCCAAACTAGGAGCTTGTTGATCGGGCCTACCACCTTGAACCAGCGAGCGAGCGTCAGATCTTACCGCAGACAGAACGACGGAAGATCCCGCCGCACATCCCCACATCCCGGGAGGCACGTGCTCGGCAGTCAGGCGTGAGCTCGAGCGATGTTCGAGGCCGGACTCCGCGGAGTCAGGTCGTTCAGCGAACGTTGCCGAGCATCATCGTGGCTCAACAAAATATCCGCACTTGCGGCAACTCACTCACCAAGCCCCCGGGAAACCAATCCGACCCTAGAGGTCATTACCCGCGTAGGACAAGTTGAAACTCTTATTCACCAATGGAAAATCAGGGACAATCGTGTTGTTCAACGCCACCGGCAGTGCCGGCCAGTTGAAGAAGCTCGGGTCGACAATCTTCACCCGACTCAACCGCCCATTCATTTTGAGCTCCACCCGGTGCACGATAGTGCCCCGCCATCCTTCGGTGATACCTACACCGGAACCACCAAGACCGTCAGGTTCATCGACGCATCCACTCGTAGCGGACACCCGACCGTCTATCTGCTCCGCCAAGTGCGCGATCATATCGATCGATTGACTGACCTCTGCAGCCCGCCCGGAAAAACGTGCTAGCACGTCTCCCCCGGTCTGCTCGTAGTGAAGGCGCTGCTGCGGGGGAGACAGCACCGGGTGGTCCCACCTCGCGTCCACCTCCAGCCCGCTGGCTCGGGCGACATAGCCCAAAGTTCCCAGATCGAATGCCTGCTGCGAGGACAGCACCGCGGTGCCGGCGAAGCGGTCCCGCACCACGCTGTGCCCCAGCGCGAGGTCGTGCAGCTGCCCGGCCTCGTCCTTGACGGCTGCCAGCGCAGCCAGGTCCGGGAGCTTCCGGACCACCGCTCCGCCCACCCGCACTCCGCCTCGCAACAAACGGTGTCCGGTGACGTCGTCGTTCATCCGGAGCAGACGCTCGCGCAGTCGACCGGCGTGCGAGTTCAGCACGCCGTGCCCCACGTCGTTGCACAGCGCGCCGAGATCGGTGACGTGGTTGTACAACCTCTCCAACTCCAGCAGCACTGCGCGGATCCGCAGCGCGGCCAGCGGTACTCGCACGGACGCAGCGTCCTCGACCGCCTGGCAGTACGCCAGCGCGTGCCCGACGGAGGTGTCCCCGCTGATGTGCTCGGCGAGCGACAGCCCCTCGTCAGGTCGCAGTCCTTGGAATTGCTTTTCTATTCCTCTGTGGACGAACCAGAGACGGGCTTTGAGGTTGAGGATCGTCTCCCCGACGACCGAGAAGCGGAAGTGACCGGGTTCGATCAGTCCTGCGTGTACGGGCCCCACCGGAATCTCGTGCACACCGTTGCCCTCGACCGCTCGGAAGGGGTAGGGGCCGTCGACGGCTCCGAACTCCGGTGCCTCGCCCGCGTCCTGCCGCATCGGATACCACCCCTGCGGCCAGTGGAAGTGCCGCACGAGCCGACGCGGTAGCGGATGGCCGTCCGGCACGATGCCGAACAGATCGCGCATCTCACGTTCGAAACGACCCGCGGGGAACGACAAACCCGCCACGCTCGGCAGGTGCGGATCAGCGCGATCGACCGGCACTTGCAGCTCGACGCGGCGATCGTCGTCCGCACAGGTGAACAGGTAGACGGCACGCAACAGCTGACCGTCATCGTGTCCAGCGATCATCGCGATCCGGTACCCGGCCGTCAACAACCGTTCCACCTGCGCGTACACGGCATCCGGCGTGATGATCAACGCGGTACGCCGGTGGCCGCGCGGTTCGCCGTCGGCGCTGTCGGGAAGAGTCATGGCGTTCCTGAGAGGAGTGCGGCGGTCAGGGGCAGCAAGGGGTCCAGGAGGCCACCGACGGCACCGAGCACGACGGAAGCGACCAAGCCGGTGAGCAGAACCGCCTCCGTGCGCGCCCCGGTACGCGGCGGTGCGACCTCGGCTCTCCCGCTGGAAGATGCACCGAGCAGCATCCGGCTGGTGTGGACCAACAAGGAAGCGCCGATCATCAGAACGAAGAAGAACGCGACCGCAACTGCCCACCCCAGCCCCGCACGGAATCCCTCACGGGCGATCCCGATCTCGCTGGCGAACAAGCTGAACGGAGGCATCCCGGCAAGCGCCAGCACACCCAGCCCGAAGCAGCCGGCGAGTACCGGGTACCGGACAGCCGACCCGCGAGCCCCATCCACCTCGCTGGTACCGATGAGTTGCGACATTCGCCCGGAACCGAGGAAGAGCACCGTTTTCACCAGACCATGCCCGAAAATGTGCAGCAGCACCGCAGCGATCGCCAGCCGTCCACCGATGCCCGCACCCAACGCTGCCAATCCCACGTGCTCGATGCTGGAATAGCCGAGCATCCTCTTGTAATCACGCTGAGCGATCAGCAGGGATGCCGACACCGCCAACGACATCAAGGCGAGGGTCACCAGCAGGACGCGGACGAATCCGGGTCCCAGGGCCACATCGGCGATCATCTTGACGCGCAAGACGGCGTAGAAGGAGACGGCCAGCATCCCGCCTGACATCAACGCCGCGACCGGCGCCGGTGCTTGGCCGTACGCGTCCGGCACCCAAGCGTGCAGAGGCGCCAACCCCGCTTTCGCCCCGAAACCGATGATCAGCAATGCGCCGGCGATCCGAGTGACCGCCGGATCCAGTGATGCCGCGGTGGACACGAGCGCCGACCAATCGAGGCCCGCCCCAGCACCGGTGTGCAGAGACGCGTAATTGAGCAGGAACACCCCCAGCAGTGCGAGTCCGATACCAGCTGAACAGATCACGACGTACTTCCACGCCGCCTCCACCGCGGAACGGGTCCGCTGCTGCCCCACCAGCAGGGCGGTCGCGATCGTGGCCGCTTCGACCGCTACCCACATCACCCCGAGGTTGGCGGCCAGCACCGCCAAGGTCATGGTCCCCACGAAAACCTGGACCAGCACGCAGTGGAGCACTGCGGCACGAGAGTCCAGCCGTCCAGCTGCCCGCTCCACGGCCAGGTGTTCCGGAGTCGCGAAAGCCGCCAACAGCGTGACCGTACCGATCAGTACCAGCATGAACGCGGTGAGGGCGTCCGCTCGCAACATCCCGTGCAGCGCCGTGGTCGGACCGTTCTCGACAACGGACAGTGCGACGCCCGCGGAAGCGAGCAGCACCAGCGCGGCGGTCACCACTCCAACCCACGACGTCGCGCGGTGCCACCCCGCCAGCGCGCACCCCGCGGCGCCCACCAGCGGAACGGCTACCGCCGCGATGAGGAGCCAATGGATCATCAATCGTGCAACTCCCGCAGTTCAGCCAGATCTGTGGTGCCGAACGCATCCCGCATCCGCACAGTCAAGGACTGCAGCACCAGCACCACCAACAACACGTCCAACGACACACCCAACTCCACGACGAGCCCTGCACCCGAGGTGGTCAAGAACCCGACGGCCGTGACGCCGTTGTCGATCAGCAGGAAGCCGACCACTTGGGACAGTGCCCGACGGCGGGTGACCAGGACGAAGAACCCGATCAACACGACTGCCACACCGATGACCAGGGCATCCGTGGCCGGTGATGGGGCGAGCGCCACCAGCGGCTGCGAGACCGCGTAAGCCAACAAGGTGAGCGCGGCACCCGCGAGCAGCGAAGCCGCGATGTTCACCACAGAGCGGGTCTCCCGCCCGACTTCGTCGGACGCCGCCAAGGCACGTCGTAGCAGCATCGGGAGCACGCCGGCTCGAAGCACCAGAAGACCCGCACACACGGCCGCCAGCTCGCCGGAGCGCTCGTAACCCGCGGAAATCCCGACGACAGCTGCCAGCGCGGCCCCCTGCAACGCGAAGACCCGGATGACGACGGTGAGTTCCCGGCGCCACAGCACGAGCACGGCGGCGAGGAGCATCGCGCCGCAAGCCGCGTCGAGCAGCAGGACGTACAGGTCACGGCTCATGGCGCACTCCGGTGGCGGATCATCGTCATTCCTTTCGGCTCGGACTCGTCAGTGGGGCTGCGGCAGGAAGAACGAGGCTGCGACAGCCATGACCGAGAGCAGGAACGACCCCGCCAGCAACTCCGGAACGCGGAACAACCGCAGCTTGGCCAGGAATCCCTCGCCCACAGCGAGCAGGAGCGCAAGCAGGGCGACTTTGCCGGTGAAAGCCAGCACACCTCCCAGCAGCGCGAGCGGCGCAGCGTCGGTCGCGATGCCCCAGGGGAGGAACAGATTCGCCAGGAGCCCCAGGAACACCGTCAAACGCATTGCCGACGCCCACTCGACCAGGGCCAGGTCCCGGCCCGCGTACTCCAGGACCATCGCCTCGTGCACCATCGTGAGTTCCAGGTGAGTGGAGGGATTGTCCACCGGGAGCCGCCCCGTCTCGGCGATGATCACCACCGCGAAGGCGACTGCTGACAGCAGGCTCGCGGGTGAGAAGACCATCGCCGGGTCGTGCACGGTCGACGTCACGATCGAACTGAGATCGGTCGAGCCCACCCGCACCGACAACGCGAAGATCGACAACAACAGGGTGGGCTCCACCAACGCGACGATCGTCATCTCCCTGCTGGCGCCCATACCGCCGAAGGTGGTTCCGGTGTCCAACCCGGCCAGCGCCACCGCCACGGTGCCCAACGTCAGAAGCGCCACCACCGCGAACAGGTCCGCCACGGGCCTCGCTGCAGATTCAATCGTGATGAACGGAGCCACGAGCGCCACGACCACCGTCGTGGACCACACCACCAACGGTGCGACCCGGAACACCTCGCTGGTGCCGCGCGGTACAACGGATTCCTTCAGGAACAGCTTGCGCAGGTCCCGCCACGGCTGCCCCACCCCGGCTCCAGCACGGCCTTCCAGTCGCGCCCTGGCCTGCCTCATGGCCCCGATCAGGAACGGCGCCCCCACAACGATCAACGCGCACTGCAGGCCACCACCGATCACGCCGAGAACGCTCATCAGAGCACCACCAGCACGATCAGCACGCCGCACACGAAGTAGAACCCGTAGCCCAGGTAGCGGTGCACGCTCCCGGTCGCCAGCCGCCTCGCGGAAGTTCCCCACGCGGCAACGCCCCGCAGCACGGGAGCGTAGACCCGGTGCTCGAAGGGCTCCGGCACGTGCTGGCGGTACTCGACGGCTTGTACGAGATACGCCGATTGCCGGTGGTGAGTCACGGCGACGTCCTGTTCAGGGCGAACCACGTTCTCGAAAACCCGTTGCAACGGCTCAGCGAACGAGGTGGCGGTGTACTCCATTCGGGGAGATGGCGGACCTGCTCCGCAGTCCCACGACCGCACTTCCCGGCCCCGGCGCGCTGCCGCGAGGCGCAGCACCGCCAGCACCAGCACACAGCCGGCGAGGAGGCCCGCGGCGAGCAACACCGGCGAGAGGGCCCCCACCACCCCGTTCAACCGCAGCGTGACCGCTCCCAGAACCGCAGGCCCCGAGTCGCCCAGCACCAGGCCGCTCACGCCTGCGAGGGAGGGCAGAACCAACCCCGGTAGCAGCGCCAGCCCGACGCACGCGACCGCGGCCGCGGCGATCCCGACGAGCATGGAGGTAGGGCTCTCCTTCGCCGCGCCGACGGCGTTGCTCCGAGGACGGGCCAAGAACCCGATCCCGAACGCCTTGACGAAGGTCGCGGTCGACAGGCCCGCGGTCAGAGCAACGGCGGCGACGGCCATCGGCATCACGATCGCCGTCGCCGCTCCGGTGGACGGCGAGCCGTGGATCAACGCCTGCAACAGCAACCATTCGCTGACAAAGGCCGTCCCCGGTGGCAACGCCGATGCTGCCAGCGCACCGACCGCGAATCCCCACGTGGTGAAAGGCATCTTCACGCGCAGGCCGCCCAAGAGATCGAGATCCCGTACCCCGGTCGCGTGCACGACCGAGCCGGCGGAGAGGAACAGCAATGTCTTGAACGCAGCGTGATTGATCACGTGCACCAGGCCCGCCGTCAACGCCAGACTTGCCAGCACGTCTTGTCCCGTGGCATCGAAATACCCCGCGGCACCGACCCCCAGAAGCACCAATCCCATGTTCTCGGTCGTCGAATTCCCCAGAAGACGCTTCAGGTCGTTGCTCATCGCAGCCTGCAAGATGCCGTGGAGAGCTGACATCGCCCCCAGCAGCAGAACCAGCAGCCACCACCAAGCGGGACCGCCCGCCAGCAGGTCGAAACCCACCCGGATGAGGCCGTACACGCCGAGGTTGACCATTCCCGCCGACATCAGCGCCGACACGTGACTGGGCGCCTCGGGGTGCGCGCGGGGCAACCAGGCGTGCAGTGGCAGCGCGCCTGCCTTGGAGGTGAAGCCCGCTGCGGTCAACAGGAAAGCGGCACCGGCGACGAACGGCGGTAGCTCCGCCGAACCGTCTCGCACGGACGTGAACGAGTCGTCGGAGCAGTGCGCGACGACCAGAAGCAACCCGAGCGAGATCGCCACCGCTCCCACGTGGGTCATCACCGCGTACCAGCGACCTGCTACCGCCACCTCATCGCGGCTCGCATGTTCAGCCAGCACCAGCGCCAGAGAGGTGAGCGCCACGAGCTCCCAGCACGCCAGGAACGCGCCGATGCTCCCCGTCGCGGGTACCAGCAGCATTGACAGCACGAACAGCGGCAGCACCGACTGGACGGGGCGGCTGTTGAGGCTCTCCCGGGCGTAACCGATGCCGTACGTCGCGGCCACGACCGCCACCCCGCCCGCGACGAGCAGGAACACGCCGCTCAGCGGATCCACGGACACGGCTGCGCCGAACAGCGGGAGCAAGCCGGGAAGCGATGCCGATAACGACTGGCCGGCCAATGCGCTCGCGCCGGCGATGACGCCGCACCCGCCGACAAAAGCCGTGCCCACCCCGCAGACGAACGGGCGAGTTCGTGCTGGAACGAACACACCCGCCACAGCACTGAGCAAGCCGACGCCGATCGCCGCGACAAGCCCGGAGGAGATGAGGTTCATCGTCCGGTCAGCTTTCGCAAACCCGCCACGATCTCCTCGGGGCGGGGTGGGCAGCCGGGGATCTCCAGATCGACCGGCACCACATCACGCACGGCTCCCACGACGCCGTACGCCCTGGCAAGAGCACCGCAGCCGCGAGCGCAGTCCCCTACAGCCACTACGAAACGCGGCTTTGCAAGCGCCTCGTACGTGCGCCGCAGCGGCTCCGCCATGTTTCGAGTGACCGGGCCGGTGACCAGCAAGGCATCGGCGTGCCGTGGTGACGCCACCAGCCGTGCCCCGTAGCGCTCGGCGTCGTACACCGGCCCGAACGCGGAAGCGATCTCGACCTCGCAGCCGTTGCACGAGCCCGCATCGACGTGCCGGAACTGCACCGAGCCACCCAGCTCGCTCGCAGCAGGCAGCAACTCTCCCGACAGTGCGGGGCCAGGTTCGGCAATGCGCCCGATTCGACGGATCTCTCTTAGCAAGCTCAACACGCGGTGCTCCCACATCGACTTCCAAGTAGTAGTCAGGGGTTACGGATCTTCAACCGCTCAAGAACCGGGAGACTCCCCAGGACCGCGCAAGTCGTCGAGCAGCTCGACCTGCCCGGACAACACTCCGGTCAAGATTGCCCGAGCCACCACCAGCAGTTCCGCGACCTGCGGGCTGGTCAGCGAGTAGATGACCGCGGAACCTCGCCGGGACGTGGTGACGAGTCCGGCACGGCGCAGTACCGCCAGCTGCTGCGAAAGGTTCGCCGACTCGACCCCGACCTCGGGGAGCATTTCGGACACTGCGTGGTCTCGCTCGCTCAACAGCTCGAGCACCCGGATTCGAGCGGGGTGACCCAAGGTCTTGAAAAGTTCAGCCTTCAACTGATAAAGGGGCGTGCTCACCTGACTCCCTCCGCGAAAATTCCAGGGCCCACACCGTTCGCCCGCGAGCCGAGCCTTCCGATGACGCCCCCGGACGCCCTCCGTGGAACCGCCCCACCACAAGCAAGTACGAAAATCACTAGTTGCATACTTTAGCAACTGCTTGAGTCGGCATGAGACCTGGCCATCAAGAGCACCCGAGACGGACGGAACGGACGCAGGTCGCGGCACGCCGCCCCGGCAGGGACCCGGAGGCCAGGGGATCGTGCCGACAACACGCCACCAGCTCCCCTGCCGGACGTGAGCACCACCGCTTCGCCCACCGGCGCCGGCTCCGACTCCCCCGCTCACGCCGAGTCGGCCCACGTCCTACCGCTGGATCACTCGCCGCCACTGCTCCAACAATGTCCCGACCAGCGAATCAACCATCAGCGCGGAGGTGGAACCGGGCGCAGCGGCGATGGCAACTCCACCCCGGCGACAAGTGGACTGAATCCAATCAGCATCCCCGAACGCTCGACCCACCCCGAGGAGGCGTCCGGAGACAGCACTGTTCTCCGGCTGCGGATCTTTCACGAAGCCCAGAGCGCCTGGCGGACCCCCACGCAGTCAATGCCGACTCCGCCATGGCACCCGACGGAGGGCACCACCATTCCTGCCCAACAGGGGCACAGCCCATCGATGCCGGGGCGCTGCCCGCCCCCGGAGAGCGGGACCGGGCAGCGGCCCCCTTACCCCGACTTTTCGAAGGTAACCAGGCAAAGCATGGCAGAGATCAAAATTTGTCCAAAATCACACTCATTCGAGGGTAGCGGGACCATCCACGCCATGCTTTCCGTTCGTCAGCGACTTCGAACGGAGGGCGCAGCGCCTCTCACCACGCCATCGACGCCGCTACAACTGGCGAAAACCAGCAAGCAGGTGAACAGCGCGGCGATCCGCGGCCTGCCAACCGACGTCCGCGATCATCGCCGAGACCGCAGAGCGTCGAAATCAACTTCTCGGCCGCAGAATCCTCCGCCACGACGCAGCTGGCAACACCACGATCCGGGGACCCGTCATCCAACGCCACAGCGGCAGAAGCGCCAAGCAAAGAACGACCGATCCGCCACGGCGAACCAGAGGACTCCTCATCGCTCCGCTACCTGCGGGTGCTGCACCGCTGCCGAGTTGCGCCGAGGCCGCTGAGTGGCCTCGGCCAACGCACGTGACAGCGCCGGTGCTTCCCACCGCTGCACCAACCGATCAAATTCCGCGCACGCTCCCTCGAGGTTCCGGCGCACGATCCATGGGGTGTTCCTGCGTGTCCGCGTGGGATTTGGTCTGTCGGAGGTCGTGGTGCGTGCTCGTTACCAGCACCTACCCACTGTCCTCCGCATCCGCCGCCAGCTGCGGCGCAATCACGGCGAGCCCTCACCGCTGATCCGGTTGGACCTCGTGCTGAACAGCCGTTCTGTCCCGATTGGCAGGCAAGCAGGGGCCAACCCCTCGGGAGCTCGGTTCCGCGGTGCCGCCGCCGAACGTTCCACTGGTCGTTGTGCGAGGGGGCATCCTGGCGGGCGTGCTGACGAACTCTGACGAGCAGAGCGCGGGCCTCTCCGTGGCGCAGGTGGTGGAACTGCTCGATGCCGTTGCCGGTGAGCCCGAGGATGACGCGGCCAACGTGTTCGAGCGGCTGAGCTCGGAGCTGCCGGCAGGAGAAGCGGCGGGGTTGGTGGATCGCCTTCGTGACCTCCGGTCG
>NZ_JAIUKB010000110.1:0-24454 GCF_020176785.1 Saccharopolyspora sp. 6V
CGCCAACGTCGACCGCACCCCCGCACCGGCCACCACCGCCAGCGCCGCCGCCTCGTGCGCGGCCGCGGTCCCGCGCACCATGCCGCGACCGTGCCCGCCGTCCGCGACCACCGCGTCGACCCGGCCCAGCTCCGCGGCGTGCTCCTCGACGGCCCGGCGCTCCGCGCCGAACACCGCCACCAGGGCCGCCGCGGTCTCCCGCGAATGCGCGCCGGTGCCGGGGTACTCGGCCCCGCGGACGAGCCGTTCGAGCACCGCCGAGGGGGCCGGAGGGGCCGGGACCCGGCGGCGGACGCGCTTGCCGTACGCGGGCGTGTCGGCGGAGGCGCGCCAGAACCGCTCCAGCTCCGCGTCCAGCCAGCTCAGCGTGAGCGAGACGCCCGCCATGTCCAGGCTCGTCACCAGTTCCCCGTCCACCGGTTCCATCCCGGCGCCGCGCAGCCGCCGCGCCACGTCGTTCCACAGCACGAACAGCTCCTCACGACCGGTGCTGCCCAGCCCGTTGAGCAGGACGCCGACCCGGGAACCGGCATCGGCCGGGGCCTCGGCCAGCAGACCGTCCACCAGGAGTTCCGCGAGCCGGTCGGCCGACGGGAGGTCCAACTCGGAGGAACCGGGCTCGCCGTGGATGCCCAGCCCCAGGCCCATCTTCCCGGCCGGCACCTCGAACAGCGGCTCGCGCCCGCCGGGCAAGGTGCAGCCCTCGAAGGCGACGCCCAAGCTGCGGGTGCGGTCGTCGGCCAGCCGCGCGGCCCGCTCCACCTCGTCGAGCGCCAGCCCCTCCTCCGCGGCCGCGCCCGCCACCTTGAACACCGCGAACGCACCCGCGATCCCCCGCCGCGCCGACCTCAGCCCGGCGGGTGCCGAGGCCACGTCGTCGGTGACCACCGCGGTGCGGCAGTCGATGCCGTCCAGCCGCAACCGCTCCTGCGCGGCACCGAACCCGGCACCGTCTCCCGCGTAGTTGCCGAGGACGAACAGCACCCCGGCACCGCAGTGCACCGCGCGGGCGACCGACAGCACCGCCCGCGGCGACGGCGGGGCGAACACGCCGCCCACCACGGCACCATCGGCGAAACCCGGCCCGACCAAGCCGAAGAACGCCGGGTAGTGCCCGGCTCCGCCGCCGACGACCACCGCCACCTTGCCCTCGTCCGCGGGCACCGCCCGCACCACGCCGCCCTCGACCCGGCGCACCTGGTCCACGTGCAGATCGCAGAACCCGGCGAGCGCGTCCTCGGCGAACGAGGCCGGTCGTCGAACAAGCGCGTCATCGTTCCCTCACTGGATCACCGGCGGGCGCTCCCGCGCCGGCTACCAGGGTGCGGTGCGCGGACACCGCCGCGCCGGATGACCTTCCCGCCTCACAGCACCAGGTCCGCGGCCAGCACCAGCAGCAGCGCCACCACCGACATGATCGACTGCGCGACCGTGTACACCTGGAACGCGCCGCGGGTGGACAGGCCCAGCATGGTGCGGAACATCCAGAAGGTGTTGTCGCTGACGTGCCCGCCGAAGCTCGCCCCCGCCGCCGCGGCCAGCGCCACCAGCACCGCGGGGGTGTCCAGACCGCCCACCACCGGCGCCAGCAGGGTCGCCGCCGTGATCGCCGCGACCGAACCCGAACCCTGCGCCAGCCGCAGCAGCGCCGCCACCAGCCATGCCAGCAGCAGCGGCGAAGCGCTGCCCGCGTGGAACATCCCGGAGACCACGTCCCCCACGCCGGTCCTGCTGATCACCTCGCCGAGCGACCCCGCCACGCCGGTGAACAGCAGGATCGTGCCGCTCGTGGACGCACCCCTCGTCAGTGCCCGCTCCACGGCATCGCGGGACAGCGTCCATGCGGTCAGCGCGCACCCGATCAGCAGACCGATCAGCAGCGCCACCACCGGATCCGCCAGGAACGAGATCCAGCCGATCGCCGCGCCCGCCGTCTCCGTCACCGTGCCCAGCACGATCAGCGCCAGCGGCACCAGCACCGGCAGCACCAGCACGACCAGCGGCAGGGTGCGGCGCGGCGATTCCTCCGGGGCCACGTCCATGCCCTGGAAGCCGTCCCCGGCCGACGCCTCGTCCTTGGCCGGGTCCCAGGTGCGGCGCATCAACCTGCCGTGCAGGAACACCGAGATGATGATCGCGAGCACCCCGATCCCGATGCCGCACACCAACATCGCGCCCAACCCGACGCCGAGCGAGCCGCTGACCGCCAGCGCCGCCGCTCCCGGCAGCACCATCAGCAGGCCCACCTCCAGGCCGATCGCCAGCGAACCGCCGACGGCGGCCACGCTCGCCCCGGTGCGCGCCGCCACCGAGCGGGCGATCGGCGCCAGCATCACCAGCGCCACGTCGAAGTAGATCGCCGGGAACACGACACCGGAGGACAGGCCCAGCGCGTACGGCGACCGGGACTTCCCGAACGCCTTCAGGAACAGCTCGACGATGCGCTGCAACGTCCCCGTCGCCGACAGCAGCGATCCGAGCAGCACGCCGAACCCGATGATCAGGCCGACCTCCGCCATCAGACCGCCGAAGCCGTCCGTGACGGCCTTCGCCGTGCCCTCGAACCCGAGGCCGGTGGCCAGCCCCAGGTACAGCGAGCCGAGCACCAGCACGATGACCGGGTTGAGCCGCGCCCCGACGATCAGGGCGACGATGCCGACGACCGCGATCGTCGTGTGCAGCAGCAGGAGGGAGGGGGCCATGTTCGCTCCGTGATCCTCGTCGTTGAGGCGGTGCCGCGGGCGGGACGTGAGCTTCCACGAGCACGTCCCCGCACGTCGCGGCGGGTCGGTCCGGGACGCGTCAGTTGATGTGCGAGCCACCGTTGATGTCGAAGGTGGCGCCGGTGATGTAGCCGACGTCCTCCCCGGCCAGGAACGCGATCGTCGCGGCGACGTCGCCGGTCCGGCCGTTGCGGCCCACCGGCACGTCGGCGATCAGCTCCTCCTTGCGCTCCCCGGTGAGCAGGCCCCCGGTGATGTCGGTGTCGATCAGCCCGGGCGTGACGGCGTTGACGACCACCCCGTTCGGCCCGACCTCCCTGGCCAGCGCCCTGGTGAGCCCGAGCACGGCGGCCTTCGCCGCGGAGTAGTGCGAGCCGCCGAACACGCCGCCGCCGCGCTGCGCGCTGACCGAGGACACGTTGACGATGCGGCCGTAGCCCCGCTCGACCAGGCCGGGCAGCACCCGCTGGGTCACCAGGTACGTGCCGGTGACGTTGACCTTGAACACCAGGTCCCACTCGGCGGGCGCGATGTCCAGGAAGCGGGTCGGCCGGGTGATGCCCGCGTTGTTGACCAGCGCGGCGATCGGGGGCAGCTCCGAGTTCTCGACGGCGGTGACCGCGGCGTCCACCGAGTCCTGGTCGGTGACGTCGGCCCGCACGCCCAGGGCGCGCACGCCGTGCTCGGCCGCGACCAGCGAGGCCGTGGCCTCGGCGGCGGCACCGTCGAGGTCCAGCACGGCGATGTCGAAACCGGCGGCGGCGAGCCTGCGGGCGGTCTCCCGGCCGATGCCGCGCTCCGAGCCGGCTCCGGTGATCAGGGCGGTGCGGGCGGTGTCGGACATGCGGGTCCTCCTGAGTTCGGTCCGGTGCGGCGCCGGGGCCGGTGCCGCGAGTCGTGGGTGCCGCGCGTGCGGCGGGGTGTCGCAGGTGGAGATGGGTTGCCGCGCGTTGCGGCGGATCGGGACGGGGTGCCACGAGTCGTTGCCGGGCGCCCGCCGCGTGGTGGCTCGGTGCCGCGGTCAGAGCAGCGCGGTGATCGCGTCTTTCGCGGCGGCGGCCGCGGCGGGGCGTTCCTGCTCGCGCACGTCGTGCGTTTCGAGTTCCAGCACGTACCGGCCGCCGTAGCCGGCCTTCCGCAGCGCCCGGACCACCCCGGCGAAGTCGGCGCGGCCGCGGCCGATGCTGAGGTTGATGTCACCGGGCTCGGCGTCGCGCAGGTGCACGTGCTCGATGCGCTCGGCGAAGTCCGCGGCGAACGCGACCTCGTCGAAACCGCCCGCCACCACGTGGCTGACGTCGAACACGAACCCGGCCGACTCGGCGGGAACTCGCTCCAGCAGCGCGGCCGCGCGGTCCGTGGTGTGGCAGAAGCGGAAGTGGTGCAGCCCTTCGACCAGCAGCCGCACCCCGTGCTCCGCCGCGAGGTCGCCGAGCGAGCGCAGGCCGCGTGCGATCCGGTCGAGGTCGGTCCGCTCCTCCGCGAACGGCTCCCGCTGCTGCGCGCCGCAGGGCACGATGACCGCCGCGTCCAGCTCGGCTGCGAGCTCCACGAGCCCCCGCCCGGCGGTGAGCAGGTCCCGCTCGTCGAGCCGCGGATCGTTGAGCGGGCCGGGGTCGACGTTGATCGCCCAGGTGCGCAGCCCGGAACCCCGCACGAGCTCCACGAGGTCGTCCACGGGCCCGGTCAGCGGGGTGGGGATGTGGTCGCACACGCCGGGCAGGCCGCCGAGGTCGATGCCGTCGAAGCCGAGTTCGCGGATGGTCGCGAGCGCCTCGGCCACCGGCAGCCGCCGGAACGAGATCGTCGAACAGCCCAGCTCCGGCATCTGCCTCACTCCTTCGTGCGTCAGGTAGCGCACAGTTAACGACGCGTCGAGTCGACTGTCAACAGTCGACCGTTATTCGCCGACCCGGCCGTGGACTACGATGTGCGGGTCAGCGAGCAGAGAGGCGATCCACTGGTGTCCCTGGATGTTCCGGCGCTCGGCGGCGTCGACCGGCAGACCCTGCGCGAGCAGTCGCTGCGCAAGCTGCGCGAGGCGATCAGCAGCGGGCAACTCGAACCCGGCAGGCGGCTGATCGAGACCGAGCTCAGCGAAGCGCTCTCCGTTTCCCGCGGGACCCTGCGCGAAGCCCTCCGCCACCTCGTGCAGGAAGGGCTCGTCGTCGCCGACGAACGCGGCAAGCTGCTGGTGCGAGCGCTCAGCGGCGCCGAGGTCCGGGACATCTTCGCGGTGCGCGCCGCCCTCGAATCGCTGGCCGTGGAGACGCTGTGCGGCGCCGACGACCGCGCCGCGATCGTCGGCGAACTGCGCGCGGCCGTCGACCGGCTGCGCGACCTCGGCCAGGACATGGCCGCGCTGGTCGAGGCGGACCTCGCCTTCCACCAGCGGATGTGCGAGCTCACCGGCAACGCCGCGCTCGTGCAGTCCTGGCAGCACATCTCCGGGCTGACCCGCGCCACCATCGTGCGCTCCGGCCCGGAGCTGGCGGTGCGGAACATGGCCTGGCAGCGGCACTCGCCGATCGTCGACGCCATCGAAGCGGGCGACTCCACCCGGGCCCGCGAAGTCGTGCGCGAACACATGCAGGAGACCGCCGAGCGGATCGTGGCGGTGCTGCGGGGCTGAGGGGCGCGTTCCCCGCGCACCGCCCCTGCCGGTGACCGCCGCTGCGCCTATCCTCCCCGCATGGCTCCAGAGCCGGTGGACGTCTGGGCGATGGCCGACCTGGTCACGCCCTTCGCCGTGCGCACCGCCGCCACGCTGCGCCTGGCCGACATCGTCCAGGACGGCGAGCTCCCGCTCGACGAGATCGCGAAGCGATCCGGAGCCGAGGCCGACCCGCTCGGCAGGGTGCTGCGGTACCTGGTGCGGCGCGGGTTGTTCACCGAACCGGAACCGGAGGTCTTCGGCCCCAACGAGGCCTCCCGCGCCCTCCAGGCCGACGCCCCGGGCGGCAGCCGCGAATGGCTCGACCTGGACGGCGCCGTCGGCCGCGCCGACCTGGCCTTCGTGGAACTCGTCGAGCAGGTCCGCGGCCACCACGCCGCGTATCCCGCCGCGTTCGGCCGCTCCTTCCGGGAGGACCTCGCGCACGACCCGCAGCTGTCGGACTCCTTCGACGACCTGATGGAGACCAAGTCCGACGAGCTGGCCCCGGCCATCGCCGCGGCGGTCCCCTGGGAGCGGTTCGGGCGGGTGACCGACGTGGGCGGTGGCAAGGGCGTGCTGCTCGCCGAACTCCTGGAACGGCACCCGGACCTGCTCGGGACGCTGGTGGACCTGGCCGGCCCCGCCGGAACCGCGGAGGGGTACCTGGAGTCGCGTGGGGTGCGCGATCGCGCCGAGGTCGTCGTCGGCGACTTCTTCGACCCGCTACCGCCGGGCGCCGACGCTTACGTGCTGTGCGACGTCCTCGGGGATTGGGAGGACGCGGACGCGGTGCGGCTGCTCGGCCGGTGCGCCGAGGCCGCCGGCGCGGACGGCCGGGAGGGCAGCGTGCTCATCATCGAACTCCTGCCGGACCAGGACGGCGAGTTCACCGAGATGGACCTGCGGCTGATGGTCTACGTCGGTGGCCGGATGCGCGATCTCGACCGCACCGAGCGCATCGTCGGCGCGGCCGGGCTGTTCATCGCCTCCGTCACCAGGCTCGACGACGGTCACGGCGTCATCGAATGCCTTCCGGACCGGTGAGCTCGGCGAGACCGAGCTTGACCCGCAACTTCTCCGGCAGGTCGGCGGCGGCCGCGACCACGTGCTCGCGGCGGTCCCGGTCGCCCAGGTTCAGCGCGAGCACGTCGGCGACGGTCACCGCGTGCTCCGGCCTGCTGAGCACGTCGACCGGATCTCCCGCGGTGATCTCCCCCGGCTGCTCCACCGCCAGGTAGGCGCCGGGGCGACCGACCGCGGCGAACCGCTTCACCAGGCCCTTGACCTCCCAGAACCCCGCGAACACCCGGCACGGGTCGCGCGGTGCGGTCACCCGCAGCACCGCACCGCCGATCCGCCAGCGCTCCCCCACCAGGGCGGTGCTCGCGTCGCAGCCGACCAGGCTCAGGTTCTCCCCCGCGTTGCCGGGCACCAGTTCCCTGCCCAGTTCCGCCGACCAGAACCGCAGGTCCTCGACGTCGAAGGCGTAGGCCGCCTGGTACCAGGCGCCGTGGTGCTTGCGGTCCACCACGGCGTCGCCGTGCACACCGCTCCCGGTGAACCGCACCGGCCCCGGCACCGGTCGCTTGTCGATGCCGGTGCTGCCCATCCGGCCCGTCCACTCGCCGGTCCGCAGGACCGCGATGTTCACTGACTGCACATGGCCCACCCGGTCAACCTATGTTCGTCCCCGGCTCCGGCGCACGAGGTTTTCCGCCACACGGCCGAGCGGACCGGGCAGTTCAGCGCAGGCGGGCACCCGCGGCATCGAGCGCGGTCCGAGCCTGCTCGACGAGTTCGCGGACGAGTTCGGCGGCGGGCCGCGGTGTCGCCTGCGCGTAGGTCTGCCCCGCCCACAGCGACATCGCCTCCGGGTCGTCGGCGCGCCCGGCCGCGCCGCGCACCGGCTTGGTCAGGTGGTGCAGCTGCGGGTAGGCGGCCGGGGCGTGCGGCCCGTGCTCCCGCAGGAAGCGGTTGACCAGACCCCGCGCCGGACGCCCGCTGAACGCCCGGGTGATCGCGGTGCTCCTGGTGCCCGCCGCGAGCTCGGCGCGCTGGGTCGGCGCGGTGCCCGCTTCCGCCGACACCAGGAATGCGGTGCCGAGCTGCGCGGCCACCGCGCCGGCCGAGAGCACCGCCGCCAGATCTGCGCCCGTCACGACACCCCCGGCGCCGACCAGCGGCAGGTCGACCACCCCGGAGATCGTGCGCAGCGCGCCCAGCAGCCCGTACGGCTCCCCGCCCGCGGGCGAGTCCGGATCGTCCTCGAACACGCCGCGGTGCCCACCCGCTTCGGAGCCCTGCACGCACAACAGGTCGACCCCGACCTCGGCGGCCAGCCGCGCCTCGTCCGGTGTCGTGACGGTGCAGACCACCTGCGCGCCGGCCTCGTGCAACCGGTCCACTGTGGACCTCTCCGGGCGCCCGAAGGTGAACGACACCACCGGAACCCGTTCGTCGATCACCAGCTCCACCTTGGCCTGGTACAGGTCGTCGTCCCAGTGACCGGACCCGGCCTGCACGCCGTAGCGCTCGGCCTCGGCCGCCACCCGCTCCCGGTACTCCGCCAGGTCCAGGTCCCGCCGCGGGCCGGGCACGAACAGGTTCACGCCGAAGGGTTCCGAGCTGAGCTCGCGCACCCGCCGGATCTGCCCTGCCAGGTCGTCTTCTGCGAGGTAGCCCGCGGCCAGGAAGCCGAATCCGCCCGCGCCGCCGACCGCGGCCACCAGTTCGGGCGTGGAGATCCCGCCCGCCATCGGCGCCGCGATCACCGGTGCGTTCCGCTGCTCGATCATGTCCCGGACCCTAGTGACGGCCCAGATCACGCGCGAGTGGCGCGCTCCGCCGGGTCGGACGGATCACACCCCTCCCACCTGTTCGCATTCCGGCCGTCCGGCCCGGGAATCCGGGTGGTCTCGGATCGAGGCGTTCCCGCGCCACCACCGAAGGTCTGCGACCCGCGCCACGAGTGCGCCGGGCGTGTACCGAACGCGAAAACGAGCTGTGAACGACCTTGCCCGCGGCCACCCCGGCGGCGAATCTCTTGGCACAGCAAGCGATCGAGCACGAGAACGGGTGATCCTCATGAACACGACCGCCGAACAGACCACCGCCGCCGAGCCCCGCTCGCACGTCCGCCGCATCGCGTTCGCCGCGATTGCGGTGCCCGCGCTGATGGTCGGGCTGGCGCTGCCCGCGAACGCCGCGGAGCTCACCCCGATCGCCGAAGCCCTGGACACGACCGTGGCCGCCACGCTGTCCTCGCTGGGCGCAGCGCTGGACGCGCTGGGCCTGGCGGCCTGACCCGGTGCCCGGCCGCCCGGCGCGTGGGCGGCCGGGCCCCGCGAGCCCCCCGGGCGCCGGTCCTCATGGCCGCAACCCCGCCACCAGGTCGGCGGGGGTCAACTTGATCGGGAACGGCTGCTGCACCTCGAACACCTCGTCCTCGCGCGCGCGGGCGATCCGCTGGTACCCGGACCCGCCCACCAGCTCCCACGCGGTGATCGACGGTTCCTCCAGGTCCGGGTCCACCAGCCAGAAGAACCGAGCGCCCAACCGCGCGTAGACCGCCTTCTTCAACGTCGAGTCCTTGATCCTGCTGCTCGCCGAGACCACCTCGACCGCCAGCACCGGGGCGGTGGGCAGGTTCCGCAGCGTCAGGTCGTCGTGGCGGGCCACCAGGACGTCCGGCCGCAGCTCGGTGAACGGGTCCGGGCGCACCGCGAACGGCGCGGGCAGCACCCGGTACTCCGCGGTGCAGGCGATGTGCAGCTGCGAGGCCAGCTCCACCACCGCCGCCTGGTGCGGCCAGCCGGGCAGCGCGCTCACCATCAGCTCGCCGTCGACCAGCTCGTACCTGCGGCCGTCCTCCGGGGAACCGTCCAGGTCGTGCACGCTGAACGGCCGTCCCGCCCCTGTCTCGATCCGCATGATCGCCACCTCTTCCCGCTCGTCGCTGCGCCCCGGCGGCACGAGCGCCACCGGAACCGGTCTGCGATGAAGAGGGGTCAACCCGCCGTTCTGATACAGCGCTCACCGGAAGGTGTGAAAACGCAGTGGGGGGGGGGGGCCGTTCGGGGACTCCCGCCCACTCGCACCATTGCGATCACGCACACCCCGCCACAGGGCCGCTGGTGCGTCTGAGATGAGCGCTCCCGCGACGAGCGCTCAGCCGTGCTGCCGGGTGGGGAACGCGGTTCCGGCCGCCGCGGACCGGAACCGCCGCCCCCCGCCCGTCCGGCGCCTCGGCACCGGATCAGGTCGCGATCAGAACTGCGCGGCCTCGGTCGAGCCGGCCAGCGCGGTGGTCGACGAGTCCGGGCTGACCGCCGTGCTGATCAGGTCGAAGTAGCCGGTGCCCGCCTCGCGCTGGTGGCGGGTGGCCGTGTAGCCCTGCGCCTCCGCGGCGAACTCGCGCTCCTGCAGGTCCACGTAGGACGTCATGCCGTCCGCCGCGTAGCCCTTGGCCAGGTCGAACATGCCGTAGTTCAGGGCGTGGAAACCGGCCAGCGTGATGAACTGGAACTTGTAGCCCATGTGGCCGAGCTCGCGCTGGAACTTGGCGATGGTGCTGTCGTCCAGGTTCTTCCGCCAGTTGAACGACGGCGAGCAGTTGTAGGCCAGCATCTGGTCCGGGTACTTGGCCTTGATCGCCTCGGCGAACTGCTTGGCGACCTCCAGGTCCGGCTTCGAGGTCTCCATCCAGATCAGGTCCGCGTGCGGCGCGTAGGCCAGACCGCGGGTGATGCAGGGCTCGATCCCGTTGGTGACCTTGTAGAAGCCCTCGGAGGTGCGCTCACCGGTCACGAACTTCTGGTCGCGCTCGTCGATGTCGCTGGTCAGCAGCGTCGCGGCCTGCGCGTCGGTGCGGGCGACGACCAGCGAGGGCACGCCCGCGACGTCGGCGGCGAGCCGCGCGGCGTTCAGCGTCTTGACGTGCTGGCTGGTGGGGATGAGGACCTTGCCGCCCAGGTGGCCGCACTTCTTCTCGGAAGCCAGCTGGTCCTCCCAGTGCACGCCCGCGGCGCCCGCCTGGATCATGCCCTTCATCAGCTCGTAGGCGTTGAGCACGCCGCCGAAGCCCGCCTCGGCGTCCGCGACGATCGGGGCCAGCCAGTGCGTCGGCTCCGACTCGGTCTCCGCCGTCTCCGGGTCCAGCGCCTCGGACCAGCTGATCTGGTCGGCGCGCTTGAGGGCGTTGTTGATCCGGCGGACCACCTGCGGGACCGAGTTCGCCGGGTAGAGGCTCTGGTCCGGGTAGGTCTCGCCCGCCAGGTTGGCGTCCGCGGCGACCTGCCAGCCGGACAGGTAGATGGCCTTCAGACCGGCGCGGACCTGCTGGACCGCCTGGTTGCCGGTGAGGGCCCCCAGCGAGTTGATGTAGTCCGTCTCGTGCAGCAGGTTCCACAGCCGCTCGGCGCCGAGCCGGGCCAGGGTGTGCTCCTCCTGCACCGAGCCGCGCAGCCGGACGACGTCGGCGGCGGTGTGGGTGCGCTCGATGCCCTTCCAGCGGGGGTCGGTGTCCCACTCGCGCTGGAGTTCCTCGGCGGCCTTGATCGCCTGCTGGCGGCTTCCGGGCTGGAGGCTCATGGTCTTCCCCTTCCGGGATGTTCGTTGCGGCGTTGCTGGACCCAGTCTTGCCGCAGAACCACCCCGTCCAGCGAAGAAATCCAAGGAAATTTCGGCCCTTTTTCTGCTAGCATCAACGCCATGGCCGAGTTCGCCCCCGAAGAAGACCGCAATTTTTCCACCGACCAAGACCTCCTGGTCTTCGGTCAGAGATTGCGCCACCTGCGCCGCGCCGCCGGGCTCACCCTGGTTGAGCTGGGCGAACGCGTCGGCCGCGCGCCATCTCAGCTGTCCCTGCTGGAGAACGGGCACCGGGAGCCGAAGCTCTCGTTGCTGCGCGCGCTCGCCGACGCCCTGGGCAGCTCGGTGGACGAACTGCTGTCGAAAAAACCGCCGAACCGCCGCGCGGAGCTCGAGATCGCCGTCGAGCAGGCCCAGCTCGACCCGCTCTACCAGCGGCTGGACGTGCCACCGCTGAAGGTGGGCAAGCGGGTGCCGACCGAGGCGCTGGAGCACGTGCTCGCGCTCTACGACGAGCTCAAGCGGCGGGAGACCAAGCAGGTCGCCACGCCGGAGGAAGCGCGCAAGGCGAACGCCGAGCTGCGGCAGATGATGCGCGAGCACGGCAACTACTTCCCGGAGATCGAGAAGGCCGCCTCCGGCATCCTGGAGCGGGTCGGCTACCACGGCGGCGCGCTGTCCGAGGGCGTCATCCAGTCCATCGCCACGCACATGGGCTACGGGCTGCGGTTCGTCACCGACCTGCCGCGATCGGTCCGCTCGATCACCGACATGCGGCACAGCCGGATCTTCCTGCGCCGCGAATCGCTCGGCATGCACAGCCCGCGCACGATCCTGCTGCAGACCCTCGGGCACCTCACCCTCGGACACAGCCAGCCGCGGGACTTCGCGGACTTCCTGCGCCAGCGGGTCGAGGCGAACTACTTCGCCGCCGCCGTGCTGATGCCGGAGCAGGCCGCAGTCGGCTACCTCAAGCAGGCCAAGGCGGACCGCGACCTGGCGGTGGAGGACCTGCGGGACGTGTTCTCGGTGTCCTACGAGATGGCGGCGCACCGGTTCACCAACCTCGCGACCCAGTACCTGGACCTGGTCTGCCACTTCGTCCGCAACGACGAGACCGGGATCATCTACAAGGCCTACGAGAACGACGGACTGGTGTTCCCCACCGATCCGGCCGGCGCCATCGAGGGCCAGCGGATGTGCCGGCACTGGGCCGGGCGGATGGTGTTCGCTTCGCCGGACCGCTACTCGACACACTACCAGTACACCGACAAGCCCGGTGCCACCCACTGGTGCGTGGCGCACGTCGACCCCAACCGGGGGCGCGACTTCGCCATCACCCTCGGGGTGCCCTACACGGAATCCCGCTGGTTCCGGGGTCGCGAGACGACGAACCACTCGAAGTCGCGCTGCCCGAACGGCGAGTGCTGCCAGCGCCCACCGACAGAGCTCTCGAACCGGTGGCAGGGCATGGTGTGGCCATCAGCGCGGGCCCACTCGCACGTGCTCTCCGCACTGCCATCGGGGACCTTCCCCGGGGTGGACGAGGCCGACGTGTACGCCTTCCTCGAATCGCACTGATCCGTCCCGGTTTCCGCCGGTGGCCGGCGGGGATCAGGTCCGGGGCCGCGCCGGGATCGGCATCGCCAGCGTGGTGAGATCGCCGTGATCGGCGGAGCGGACGGTGGCCGGCTGCTCGGCACCGCGGAGGTCGAGCAGCAGGTCGGCGCCGATCGCGGTGCTCACCGCGGGGTAGAGCGTGGTCAGCTGGAACCGGACGTCGAGATCGGGACCCGTGACCTGAGCCGGCACCGGCGACCCAACCCCGGAATCCCCGGTCACGGTGAGGCCGTCCTGCCGGACGGCCAGTGACGGTTCGGCGGCGGAACTCGCCTCCAGCGCGCGGAAGAGATCGACCTTCTCCACCGCGACGCGGGTGGTGACGGCGGGCAACGCCTCGAGCATCGCCCGGTGGTCCGGGAACGGTTCGGCGAGCTGTCGGCAGTGCTGCACCACCGACCCGTCCAGCACCACCCGGACACCGTTGCGCGCCAACGCGATCGACACCCGATGGCTCCGGTGCACGCCGGGCAGGGCGGACCGCAGGTCGTCCGCGTGCACCGTGGCCGACCAACCGCCCGTCCCCCGCTCCACCGGGAGCAGGGTTCGAGTCGCCAACCGGTACCGGTCGGTGGTGGTCACCGTCACCGCCTCCGGGCCGCACTCGAAGAGCACCCCGTTGAGCACGGGGATCTCCGACTCCCGGGTGGTCGCGGACAGCACCTGCTCGACCGCGGCGGCGAACACCGGGCCGCTCACCGCGATCGGCTCCGACGGCGGCTCGTCCGCCCACGACGCGGTGATGGCCGCAGCCTGGTGCTGTTCGGTCGCGGCAGCGCCCACGACCTTCCGCACGTGTTCCTCCACCAGGTGCGCCGCGCGCTCGGCATCCGCGTCGAGCACGTCCCCGACCGCGGCGAGCGGCATGCCGATCTCGCGCTACCGCCGCAGCAGCACGGCCCGCTCCACCTGACGTTGCTCGTAGAACCGATAACCGGAGCCCGCGTCGACCCGCGCCGGAACGAGGAACCCGGAGTCGGCGTAGAAGCGCAACGCGCTGGCCGTCAGGCCGGTGCGCTGGGCGAAGGAACCGATGGACATCACTTCAGAACTGGACACCACGCCATCATCGAGCTTCGACCGACTTGAGGGTCAACGATGCCGAACCGAACGATTCCGGACCACGCCCGTTCGCCCCGCTCCGCCGCGCTACCGGACGCGCTTCTCCCGCGGCCGCGCCGAACTCGTCGCGAGATCGACGAACCGGGACGCGGCGGGCGACAGCGGACCCGGACGCCAGAGCAACCGGCTGCTGCGGACCACCTTCGGCCGCAGCGGGAGCACCGTGGCGCCCTCCTTGGCCGCGCCCACCGCCATCGACTCCGGCAGCAGGGTGACGCCCGCGCCGGCCAGCACGAGCGGGACGACCATCGCGAGGTGCGCGGTCTCCACCGACACTTTCGCGCGGAGCCCGCTGGCGGCGACCACGTCCTCGATGACCGCGCGCGTCGCAGTGCCCTCCGGAGTCGCGACGAAGTCCCGCGCCGCCAGCTCGGACAACCCGATCCGCTTCTGGCCCGGCTCCCCCGGCGGCAGCACCGCGTAGATCTGCCGACCCGGCAGCACGGCCTCGGCCATGCCCTCCGGGTCGGTGCTGGCATCGACCACGCCGAGCTCGCACTGCCCGGCCCGGACGCTGCCGGTCGCGGTCTTGCCCAGCTCCTGGTCGAACACCCGCACGTCGACCTGCGGGAAGTGCCGGAGGAACTCACCGATCAACCGGGCCAGCGGGTCGACCGCGAGCGTCGTCTGCGCGACGATGTCCAGCCGCCCCGACGCCAGCCCGAGCACCTGCCGCACGGAATCCTGCGCCGTGCTCAGGTCCCGCATCACCTGGCGGGCCGGTTCCAGCAACGCCTCCCCCGCCGCGGTGAGCCGGACACCGTGCGGCAGCCGGTGGAACAGCTTGCCGCCGAGCCGGTTCTCCAGCTGCCCGATCGCGGTCGACAACGACGGTTGCGCGACGCGCAGCGACTTCGCCGCACCGGTGAAGCTGCCGTGCTCGGCGATGGCCAGGAAGTACTCCACCTCACGACGCTCCACGACGACCTCCCCTCCTCCGCTCACCGTAACCACCGCGGAGCAGGCGACCAGCGGGAACGCCCCGCCCCCCGGCAGCACCGCCGGGCCGGGCCGGGAACCCGCTCAGTCGTGGGCGGCGCGGAACCGCTCCCGCGCCTCGTCGTCCGCCGCGTCGCTGGCCAGGTCGTCACCGAGGTCGAACCGCACCGATCGCAGGCGCCCGGTGAACGCGTTGTCCACCGGTGCGTAGTCGTCCACCACCGGGGACGCCCGGTCCACCCCGACGTCGAAGGTCTCGTCGAAGGCGAAGTAGTACGGGATCGTCGCGTCCACCCGGCCCTCGGCGACCTCGGTGCCGTCCGCGGACAGCACCGCACGACCACCCTTGCCGACACCGCCGCCGTCGTAGGAGAACTCGAGGCGCACCTCGTGCTCGCCCGGCTCCAGCCCTCGGCCGCTGATCTTGTAGATGTCGGTGCCGAAGTAGTTGTACGCGTAGCTCGGGCGACCCTCGTGGAAGTACAACGACCAACCGCCGAACCGGCCGCCCTGCGCCACGATCACGCCTTCGGCCCCGCCTTCGGGTACCTCCACGCGCGCGGTGATCACGTACGAGCGGTTCTTGATGTTCGGCGCGGTCTCCTCGGTGAGGCGCTTCGCGCCGGCGTGGAAGGTGATCGTGCGGCGGTCGCCGAACAGGTCCAGCCGACCGGCCTCCTTCGGGTTCTCCCGCTCGGTCATCCGGTCGTCCAGCGGGAACACCTGGTGCTTGGCCGCCTCCACCAGGAACAGCTGCTGCAACTCGCGGAGCTTCCCCGGGTGTTCGGCGGCGATGTCGTGCGCCTGGCTCCAATCCACGTTGGTGTCGTAGAGCTCCCAGCGGTCGTCGTCGAAGGACCGGCGGGTGCCGTCCTGCACCATCTCCCACGGGGTGCCGTGCCTGGTCACGGCCATCCAGCCGTCGTGGTAGATGCCGCGGTTGCCGACCATCTCGAAGTACTGCACGCGATGGCGGTCCGGTGCGTCGGCGTCGTTGAAGCTGTAGAGCATGCTGGTGCCTTCGATCGGCTGCTGCGGCACGCCCTGCACCGAAGTCGGGTGCGGGATGCCCGCCGCCTCCAGGATCGTCGGCACCACGTCGATCACGTGGTGCCACTGGTCCCGGATGCCGCCGCGTTCCTCGATCCCGCGCGGCCAGTGCACGATCATGCCGTCCCGGGTGCCACCGAGGTGCGAGGCGACCTGCTTCGTCCACTGGTACGGGGTGTTCATCGCCAGCGCCCAGCCGACCGGGTAGTGCGCGTGGGTCGTGGCGTCGCCGAGCGCGTCGCGGTTCGCGTTGATGAACTCGGCGCTGTCGGGGATCCCGGTGGCGAACCGGTGCTCGTTCAACGTGCCGCCGAGCCCGCCCTCCGCCGAGGCACCGTTGTCCCCGAGGATGTAGATGAAGATCGTGTTGTCGAGTTCGCCCGTCTCCTCCAGCGCGTCGACGAGCCGACCCACCTGGTCGTCGGTGTGCTCCGCGAACCCGGCGTAGAGCTCCATCAACGAGGCCGCCGCGCGCTGCTCCTCCGCGGACAGCTCGTCCCAGTGCGGCACGCCCTCGGCCCACGGGGCGAGTTCGGTGTCCGGCGGAACCACGCCGAGCGCCTTCTGCCGCTCCAGGGTGATCTCGCGCTGCCGGTCCCAGCCGTGGTCGAACTTGCCGCGGTACTTGTCCCGGTACTCCTGCGGCACGTGGTACGGCGCGTGCGTCGCGCCGAACGGCAGGTAGGTGAAGAACGGGGTGTCCGGCTTCAACGTGTGCCGGGTGCGCACCCAGTCGATGGCCTGGTCCACCAGGTCCTCGGACAGGTGGTAGCCGTCCTCGGGCCGACGGTCCGGTTCCACGGGGTTGGTGCCGTCGAACAGCACCGGGTACCAGTGGTTCATCTCGGCGCACAAGAAGCCGTAGAACTTCTCGAAGCCCTCGCCGGTGGGCCAGCGGTCGAACGGGCCGGCCGGGCTCACGTCCCGCGCCGGGGTCTGGTGCCACTTGCCGAACGCGGCCGTGTTGTAGCCGTTGCCGTTGAGCACCTGACCGAGCGTGGCTGCGCTGCGCGGCCGGATACCGCAGTAGCCGGGGGCCGCGCTGGACATCTCGGTGGTGACGCCCATGCCCACCGAGTGGTGGTTGCGGCCGGTCAGCAGCGCCTGGCGCGTCGGCGAGCAGATCGCGGTGACGTGGAACCGGGAGTAGCGCAGGCCGCCGTCGGCGAGCCGCTGCGCGGTGGGCATCTCGCACGGTCCGCCGAACGAACTGGACGCACCGAAACCCATGTCGTCGATGAGCACCAGCACGACGTTCGGCGCGCCCGCGGGGGCGTTCAGCGGCTGAGCGGGGGTGAAGGCCGGGTTCTGGTCGCGCGCGTCGAGCGCGGTGACGGCGGTGGGCGGGGCGTCCGGGATCGGCAGGTGTTCACGCGATACGTCGGATGCTCCCATGTGCGACCTCCTGTGCGGTGCGGCGGACGAGCACGGGAGACGGCGAAACCGCAAGCGGCGCAACGGTTTCCGCGTCCCCGCGGTGCGGCTCGAATGCTAGTCGGCGAACCGCCGCGAGCAAGGGTTCCCACGGGCCGGACGCCGCTGGTCAGCGAGTCCCGGACCACATCCGCACAAGATCACCGCAGGTGGCGGAGGTCCGCGGCGGAGGGCAGACCGATTCGCGATGCGCGCCATAGCCGGCGGCTATGGGTACGGCGAACCGACCCCGCCGTCCGCACCACCGCGGAGCGGAGCTCCACCGCGGACGCGTCACTTCTTGGACTTGGACTTGTCGTCCTTCCCGGCCGACTCGTCGGTGGACAGCGCCGCGACGAAGGCCTCCTGCGGGACCTCGACCCGCCCGATGGTCTTCATCCGCTTCTTGCCCTCCTTCTGCTTCTCCAGCAGCTTGCGCTTCCGGCTGATGTCACCGCCGTAGCACTTGGCGAGCACGTCCTTGCGGATGGCGCGGATCGTCTCGCGGGCGATCACCCGCGAACCGATCGCGGCCTGGATCGGCACCTCGAACTGCTGACGCGGGATGAGCTCGCGCAGCTTCGAGGTCATCTTGGTGCCGTAGGAGTAGGCGGAGTCCTTGTGCACGATGGCGCTGAACGCGTCCACCGGTTCGCCCTGCAGCAGGATGTCCACCTTGACCAGCTGCGAGCTCTGCGTGCCCGCCTCCTCGTAGTCCATCGACGCGTAGCCGCGCGTGCGGGACTTGAGGTGGTCGAAGAAGTCGAAGACGATCTCGGCGAGCGGCAGCGTGTAGCGCAGCTCGACCCGGCTCTCCGAGAGGTAGTCCATGCCTTCGAGGCGGCCGCGCCTGCTCTGGCACAGCTCCATGATGGTGCCGACGAACTCGGACGGGGCGATCACGGTGCACTTCGCGATCGGCTCGTGGATCTCGCCGATCTTGGCTTCCGGCCAGTCGGACGGGTTCGTGACCTCGATGTCCTCGCCCTCTTCGAGCTTCACCTGGTAGACGACGTTGGGCGCCGTCGAGATCAGGTTCAAGCCGAACTCGCGCTCCAGCCGGTCCCGGGTGATCTCCAGGTGCAGCAGGCCGAGGAAACCGCAGCGGAAGCCGAAGCCCAGCGCGCCCGAGGTCTCCGGCTCGTAGGTCAGCGCGGCGTCGTTGAGCTGCAGCTTGTCCAGCGCCTCGCGCAGGATCGGGTAGTCCGAGCCGTCCACCGGGTACAGCCCGGAGTAGACCATCGGCTTCGGTTCGCGGTAGCCACCGAGCGCCTCGGTCGCGCCCTTGCGCTCCGCGGTCACCGTGTCGCCGACCTTGGACTGGCGGACGTCCTTCACCCCGGTGATCAGGTAGCCGACCTCGCCGACGCCGAGCCCGGCGGAGGGCTTCGGGTCCGGCGAGATGATGCCGACTTCGAGCAGCTCGTGCGTCGCGTCGGTCGACATCATCCGGATCCGCTGCCGCGGCGTGATCTTGCCGTCGACGACGCGGATGTAGGTCACCACGCCGCGGTAGGTGTCGTACACCGAGTCGAAGATCATCGCGCGAGGCGGCGAGTCGTGCACGCCCTGCGGGGCGGGGATCTGGCGGACCACCTCGTCGAGGACCTCGCCGACGCCCTCACCGGTCTTCGCCGACACCCGCAGCACGTCGGTGGGCTCGCAGCCGATGATGTGCGCCAGCTCGGCCGCGTACTTGTCCGGCTCCGCCGCGGGCAGGTCGATCTTGTTCAGCACCGGGATGATCTGGAGGTCGTGCTCCATCGCCAGGTACAGGTTCGCCAAGGTCTGCGCCTCGATGCCCTGCGCGGCGTCGACCAGCAGGATCGCGCCTTCGCAGGCGGCCAGCGAGCGGCTGACCTCGTAGGTGAAGTCGACGTGCCCCGGGGTGTCGATCATGTGCAGCACGTGGTCGACGCCGTCCACGGCCCAGGGCAACCGCACGTTCTGCGCCTTGATCGTGATGCCGCGTTCCCGCTCGATGTCCATCCGGTCGAGGTACTGCGCCCGGTACGCCCGCTCGCCCAACACCCCGGTGAGCTGCAACATCCGGTCGGCCAGCGTCGACTTGCCGTGGTCGATGTGCGCGATGATGCAGAAGTTCCGGATGCGCTCCGGGTCCGTGAAGGTGGTGTCGGCGAAGCTGCTCACTCGGTGTTCCTTGGGATCTCGGGGTCCTCGCGGGGCGCGCGTGCAACCCACATCGTCCCACGCGGCGACCGGCCGCCGGTGCCCAACTCCGGGGGTGGCTCAGCGCGGCCGCTGGTCGGCGCGGATCGGATGGTCCGCCGGCACCTCGACGAGCACGATCCGCGTGCCGTCCGGGTCGACGATCCACGCCTCGTCCAGACCCCACGGCTGCCGGGCCGGTTCGGCCTCCACGGTGACTCCCAGCTCGGCGAGCCGGTCGAACTCGGCGCGCAGGTCCCGCACCTGCATCCACAGCACCTGGTCGGGGCTGGGGCCGTGCTCGCCGCGACCGGAGATCTCCAGGAACCCCTGCCCGAGGAAGAACACCGTGCCACCCGGGAACTCGCGGGAGATCGCCAGCCCGAGCACGTCTCGGTAGAAGCGCAGCGAGCCCTCCGGGTCGCGCGGGTGCAAGATCGTGCGGCTGTTGACGACGTCCATGGCTCCCGTTGTACCGCGCCACCCCGCCCAGGGCCGAAAAAACGGCGGGCCCCCCCCTCGAAGGTGGAGGGCCCGCCGAAGCGGATCACCGCACTCAGACCGCGCGAACGCCGCTGGCCTGCGGGCCCTTCTGGCCCTGGGTGATCTCGAAGGTCACGGTCTGGTTTTCCTCGAGGGTGCGGAAGCCGTTGCCCTCGATGGCCGAGTAGTGGACGAAGACGTCCGGGCCGCCACCGTCGGGGGAGATGAAGCCGAAGCCCTTCTCGGAGTTGAACCACTTCACAGTGCCCTGTGCCATCTCTGTCTCCTCACAGCTGATGAGTAACCGGTGCTCGCACCGCGCGAGCACCGGGGCCTAGTCCAGACGGCGAACTCTCCAGCTTGCGCTCAGGACAGAGTCGCGCCCGCAACTTTCGCGAGCGTGTCGAACACGAACACAAAAATCGGCCGACTCATACAACCACACCCCGGGCGGGATCATTCCCGCGACCCGCCGGTGTTCTCGATCTCACATCACGCCTGACGTGGAGTCTTGACTGATCGTCCCGGAACGGGCTCACAGCCCGGATGCGAGCTTCCAGCCGAGGCTGGCCACCAGCGCCACGACGACGGTGAGGAAGACCTTCCGCACGAACACCGACCCGCGGCTGGACGCCAGCGCCGCGCCCAGCACGCTGCCGCTCGCGTTGCTCACCGCCATCACCAGCGCCAACCCCCACAGGATCTTGCCTGCGGCGATGAAGAACAGCAGCGCCCCGAGGTTGGTGGCCACGTTGACGATCTTCGCGGTGGCCGAGGCCCCCACGAACGCGAAGCCGACCAGCCCCACGAGCAGGAAGACCAGGAACGAGCCGGTGCCCGGGCCCGCGATGCCGTCGTAGAAACCGATCACCAGGCCGCCCGCGACCATCACCCAGGTCTGCTGGACCGGCCCGAAGCGCGGCGCCGCGACCGACCCCAGGTCTGGTTTGCGCCACGTGTAGATGCCGACCCCGACCAGGGCCACCAGCACCACCACGGTCAGCACCGTCTGCGGCAGCGACGCGGCGAACACGGCGCCACCCAGGGCGCCGAGGAAGGCGACGGCCGCCATCGGCAACGCGCTGCGCCACGGCACCGGGGTCCGCTTCGCGTAGGTCCACGCGGCCGCCGTGGTGCCCGCGACCGCGGCGAGCTTGTTCGTCCCGAGCGAGTAGATGATGTTGCCGCCTGGCACCAGCAGCAGCATCGCTGGCAGCTGGATCAGGCCGCCGCCTCCGACGATGGCGTCCACCGCGCCGGCCAGGAACGCCGCGCAGCACAGGAAGACGAGGCCGGCCAGCGTCAGGTCGGCGAAGCCGGGCCAGCCCAATGCGGTGAACACGGGGCGCGAGCCTATGCCGCCCACCACCGATCGAGTCCCGGCTTGTGAGCGTCCTCGCACCCGGTGCCGACGCGGGTCGCTGCGAGCGCCGTTGCTAGGATCGTCGACCGTGCCGTGCGGCATTCCGCCAGGGAGGAAAGCTGCGCACGCCGTGGGCCCTCGGCCCCGGTGCGGCAGCGCCGATTCAGCGCGGCACGACTGAATCCGAACGAGGAAAGAGGCGCCCCAGTGGCCAACATCAAGTCTCAGATGAAGCGGATCAAGACCAACGAGCGCAACCGCCTGCGCAACAAGTCGGTGAAGTCCTCGGTCAAGACCGCCATTCGCAAGTTCCGCGAGGCCGTTGCCGCCGGCGACAAGGACAAGGCCCTGGAGCTGCAGCGCGCCGCCTCGCGCACCCTGGACAAGGCCGCCGGCAAGGGTGTCATCCACGCCAACCAGGCCGCGAACAAGAAGTCGGCGCTGGCGCAGGCCGTCAACAAGCTCTGAGCCCGAGCGCGGCCGGACCTTCGTCCGGCACGCGCACCGGCCCGAGACGGGGTCCGTTCCCACGGGAACGGGCCCCGCCTCGCGTTCGGGGCCGAAGCGTCTGGCGGGTTGGCGCTGAGATCGGGCTCTCGGGCGACTCCGGGCGCTCGGCACCGGGCACCGGCGGCGATCGTCGCCCTGGTGGCGTGTGCCGGGTCAGTTCCGGGAGGAGTGCAGCTCGACCAGCCGCAGCACCGTGCGCTCCAGCGCGTGGTCCGCGTCGGCGGCCATGCCCTTGACGTCCGCGTTGAGCACGGCGACCGCGCGCAGCGCCTCGGCCACGGTGGCGCTGCTCCAGCCCCTGGCCTGCGCCTGCGCCTTCTTCACCTTCCACGCGGGCATGCCCAGGTCTCCGGCGAGGCGGAACGGGTCCCCCCGGCCGTAGGCGGCGACCCGGCCGATGGTGCGCACCGAGTCGGCCAGCGCGTCCGCGATCAGCACGTGCGCCACGCCGAGCTGCAACGCCCAGCGCAGCGCCTCCAGCGCGCCGGCCAGATCACCGGTGACGGCCTTCTCGGCCACCACGAAACCGGTCACCTCGGCACGGCCGCGGTGGTAGCGGCGCACCTCCGACTCGTCGATCTTGCCGCCGGTGTCGGCCACCAGCTGCGAGGCCGCGGAGGACAGCTCGCGCAGGTCGAAGCCGACCGTCTCGATCAGCGCGCCGACACCCGCGGCGTCGATGCGGCCACCCGCGCGCCGCACCTCGTCCTTGACGAACGCCTCCCGCTGCGGCCCCTTCGTGATCTTGTTGCACTCGGTGACGCGGGCGTTGAGCTTGCGCAACGCGCTCGGCAGCTCCTTGGCGTTCTTCCCGCGACCACCGCCGCTGTGCACGATCACCAGCACCACGCCGTCCGCGGGTTGCCGCGCGTGCGACAGGATCGCCCCGGCGATCTCCTTGCCCGCGTCCTGGGCCGCTTCGAGCGCCACCACGCGCCCTTCGGCGAACAGCGAGGGGCTCAGCAGCTCGTCGAGCTCCGGCGGGGTGAGTTCACTCACCTTGATCCTGCGCAGCTCCGTTTCCGGGTCGGCGGCGCGGGCAGCGCCGACCGCCTCCCACAGAGCGCGCTCCACCAGCAGTTCCTCGTCTCCGAGGATCAGGTACAGCGGATCGCAGACCACCGACGGCGAACTCATGGGGGCATCGTCCCACGACCCTGCGACACCACCGCCGTTCCCGTGCGCCGACCCCGTGCTGGCCAGGACGCGGCGGCCTCCCGTAACGTTGCAGCCACAACCGAATAGCTCATCCAGAGGGGCAGAGGGAACGGCCCGATGAAGCCCCGGCAACCATCTCGACCTTTCGCGGCATTCGCGAGGTAGTCGAAGAAATTGGTGCCAACTCCGACCCGCCCGCGGGACAGATGAGGAAAGGACCTCGCGATGACCGCTGCCGCCCATGCCCCGAACTCCACCGGCAAGACCTACGACCTCGGTCCGGCCGTCGAGCTGGTGTCGAAGGAAGAGGGCCACCGCCAGCCCCTGGCTCCCGAGTTCGTGTCCCTGGAGGACTTCTCGCCGCTGGAGGTCGCCTACGACTTCGGGCGCGTCCGCCGCGAGGACATCGAGGCAGGCCCCCGCTCCATCTGGCGCTACAAGAAGCTGCTGCCGGTGCCGACGAACGTCGAGGAGCACCCGAACACCGAGCCCGGCTGTACCAGGCTGGTGCGCGCGGACAACCTCGCGAAGGCGCTCGGCGTCAAGCGGATCTGGATCAAGGACGACACCGGCAACCCGACGCACTCGTTCAAGGACCGCGTGGTCGCCGTCGCGCTGGCCGCCGCCCGCGAGTTCGGGTTCAAGGTGCTGGCCTGCCCGTCCACCGGCAACCTCGCCAACGCCGTCGCCGCTGCCGCCGCCCGTGCCGGCTGGGACTCGGTGGTCCTCGTCCCGTCCAACCTGGAGCGGGCCAAGATCCTGATGAGCGCGGTCTACGACGGCTCGCTGCTCGCGGTGGACGGCAACTACGACGACGTGAACCGGCTGGCGACCGAGCTCGCCGCCGAGCACGAGGACTGGGCGTTCGTCAACGTCAACGTGCGGCCGTACTACTCGGAGGGTTCCAAGACCCTCGGGTTCGAGGTCGCCGAGCAGCTCGGCTGGCGGCTGCCGGAGCAGATCGTGGTGCCCATCGCATCCGGCTCGCAGCTGACCAAGGTGGACAAGGGCTTCCGCGAGCTCGGGCAGACCGGCCTGGTCGAGCAGAGCCCGTACCGGATCTTCGGTGCGCAGGCCCACGGCTGCTCGCCGGTCGCCAGCGCGTTCAAGCAGAACCACGACGTGGTGCAGCCGGTGCGGCCGGACACCATCGCGCGTTCGCTGGCCATCGGCGCCCCCGCGGACGGCCCGTACGTGCTGGACGTGGTCCGGCGCACCGGCGGGGCCATCGAGGACGTCACCGACGAAGAGGTCGTCGCGGGCATCCGGCTGCTGGCCCGCACCGAGGGGATCTTCGCCGAGACCGCCGGTGGCGTCACCGTGGCGACCGCGAAGAAGCTCATCGAGGCCGGTCAGATCGACCCGGACCAGGAGACGGTGCTGCTCATCACCGGCGACGGCCTCAAGACGCTGGACGCCGTGCAGGACCAGGTCGGTCCGAAGGCGACGGTCGCCCCGAACACCGATGCCGTGAACGAGGCCCTCGGCCTGTGATCGGTGGGGCGGGGGGGGGGGGGGGGGGGGGGGGGGGGGGGGGGGCCCCCCCCCCCCCCCCCCCGGGGGGGGGGGGGGGGCCGGGGGGGGCCGGGGGGGGGGGGGGGCGCCGGCCCCCGAGGGCGGCGATGACCGCCTCGGACAGCGGCCCGCGCGGGCTCGGCA
>NZ_JAIUKB010000111.1:0-27736 GCF_020176785.1 Saccharopolyspora sp. 6V
TGGAGCCCGCCGGCCCCCCCCCCCGCCCCGGCCCCCCCGCCCCCGGCCCCCGGCGGTTTTTGGTGCGTGCGCGCTGGGGGGGCGGCCGCCGCCCCCCCGGCCTGACCTCCCCGTCACCTTTCGTCCGGCCGCAGCGGATCGCCCCGCTCCACGGCGGTGCGCCCCCGGCCTTCCGGCACGACCGCGATGTCGCCCGCCTGATCGGTGCGGTGGATCCGGGCGCCCATCCGTTGCAGCTCGCCGAGGATCAGCGGGCTGGGATGACCGTAGTCGTTCCCGGCTCCGACGCTGATCACCGCCAGTTGCGGGCGCACTCGCGCGAGCAATCTCGGCGTCGTGAACCGGGACCCGTGGTGGGGCACCTTGAGCACCTCCGCCCGCAGGTCCGCACCTGAGGCGAGCAGCGCTGCCTGACCTGGCAGCGCGACGTCCCCGGTCAGCAGCACCCGCCCCGCCGGAGTGGTCGCCTTGACCACCAGCGAGGCGTCGTTGGCGTCCTCCGCCGAGTTGCTGCGCGCGAGCGCTCCTCGGGGGCCGAGCACGTCGAGCACCAATCCCGGCCACCGCAACCGCTGGCCCGCCCGCAACGGGACGACGGGTGTGCGGTGGGCGCGCGCGGTCGCCCGCACCTCGCGAGCCGCCCAGGCCGGTTCGCCCAGCGGTCCGACGGCGACCGCGCCGACCTGCCGCCCGGACAGCACCGCCGAGATGCCACCGACGTGGTCGGCGTGCAGGTGGGTCAGCAGTACCAGCGGGACGCTGCGGATCCGCAACCGGCGCAGGCACTCGGCCATCGGTGCCGGGTCCGGTCCGGTGTCGACCACGACCGCTTCCCGGTCCCGGCCGGTGGCCAGCACCAGCCCGTCGCCCTGTCCCACGTCGCAGGCGACCAGCGACCACCCCGGCACCGGCCACGGGAACACCTGGTGGCGGACCGGGATCACCACCACCACGACGACCAGCACCAGGCTGGTCAGGACCAGCCGAGCGATGCGCCCGCGCAGCACGATCAGCAGCACCAGCGCGAGCACCGCCAGCGAGGTCCCGCCCACCACTCCGGACGGCCAGTCGACGGCGGCTCCCGGCACGGCCGCCGAATGCCGGGCGACCGCGAGCACCCATTCCAGTTCGGGCCCGGCCAGCCACACCAGCGCACCGGCCAGCGGCGCGCACCACGGGGCCACCACCGTCGCCGCGACGCCGAGCACCGTCGCGGGTGCCACGAGCGGCCCCGCCAGCAGGTTCGCCACCACCGCGACCAGGCTGACCTGCCCGGATATCGCCGCCACCAGCGGTGCCGTGACCAGGTGCGCCGCCGCCGGTACCGCGAGCGCCTCGGCGAGCCCGACCGGAACTCCCCTGGCGTGCAGCGCCGCCGACCAGCCGGGTGCCAGCAGCACCAGCCCGGCCGTCGCGACCACCGACAGCGCGAACCCCGCCGTGGTCGCCAGACCCGGTGCGAGCAGCAGCAGGCCGATGACGCTGCCCGCCAGCGTCGGCAGCGCCGAGCGTTCCCGGCCCAGCGCCAGGGCGAACAGCGTGATCGCGCCCATCACCGCGGCTCGCAGCACGCTCGGTTCCGGTCCCGCGAGCACCACGAACCCCGCCATCGCCGCCCCCGCGCCCAACGCGCACGGCACCGGCCCCGCGACGACCAGGCGCAGCACCAGCAGCACCGCCCCGCACACGATGGCCAGGTTCGCCCCGGACACCGCCATCAGGTGCGTCAGCCCGGAGGTCTCGAACTGCTCCACCACCTCCGGTGGCAGCAGTCCGGTGTCGCCGACGACCAGGCCCGGCAGCAGGCCCGCCGCTTCCGGCCCCAGCACGGTCCGGGAAGTCGAGCGCAGCCCTTCCCGCAGGCCCTCCGCGATGCGCTGCCAGCCGGGCGGTGGGCGCACCCGCTCCGGTGCCCGCCCGACCTGGACGGCGGCGGTGAGCAGTTCCCCGCCGCGCGGCGGCACGGCCCGACCGGTGGCCGTCACCTCCTGGCCCGCGATCAGCGAACGCCACGGTTCCGTCGGAACCAGCAGCAGCGCTCGGCCGCCGACCGCGGTCCGCCTGCCGTCGACGTGGACCGAGCGCAGCCGCACCTGCACCACCGAGCGGTCCTGGGCGCGCCGGGCGCCGTAGGACGCTCCCCGCAGCGGCTTCGGCCGCGAGGTGAGCGATGCCCGAACCTCGACCCGGTCGCCCTGCTGCGCGGCGAGGTGCAGCGGGTGCACGGCGGTCGAGTGGGCGCGGACGCCCACGCCGGTCGCGGTGATCCCGGCCAGGACCAGCACCGCCAGCAACCCGTTGCGCCAGCGCCGGATCCGCCGAGCCCGCACCGTCGGCAGCAGCACGACCGCGGCGATCGCCAGCGCTGCCGCCACTCCCCACCCGCCGAGCAGCCCGGCCAGCGTCACGGCCCAGGTCACCACGGCCGCGGGCACCAGCCGCAGGTCGAGCACACCGGTCCGCGGGTACGACGTGACCTTCACACCTGGACCAGGTCGCGCAGCTTGGCCAGCTTGGCCGCGCCGATGCCGTCGACGTCCTGGAGTTCGTCGACGGAGCCGAAGCGGCCGTGCTCGGTGCGCCACTGCACGATCCGCTTCGCGGTGACCTCGCCGACTCCTGGTAGTGCATCGAGCTGCTCCTCCGTGGCGGTGTTCAGGTCGGTCTTGGCCGCCGCCCCGGAGCCGGGTGGGCTCGCGGCCTGGCCGGTGTCCGCGCCGGGCGGTACCGGGACGGCGACGTAGAGCTGTTCCCCGTCGGTGAGCCGGCGGGCGAGGTTGAGCGCGGTGATGTCGACCTCCGGCCCGGTGGTGCCACTGGCGGCGCGCACCGCGTCGGCGACGCGGGATCCGGGTGGCACCGCGACCAGTCCGGGGCGGGTCACCTCGCCGACGACGCTGATCACCAGCTCGGGCGGGGGCGGTGGCGGCTCGGGCGCGGCGGGGGCCGCGGCCAGCGGGAGCGGCGGGGGCGGCGCGGGCTCGGCGACGGGTCGATCCAGCCAGGTCGTGACCGCGACGGCGAGCAGCGCCAGCACGGCCGCGAGCAGCAACCCGATCCGCCCCGCGCGTCCGGGGTCGATTCTGGCGCGCAGCACGGAATCGGGCAGCCACCTCTGCAAGTGCCTGCGCATTCCGGCGAACTGCCCGTGGGACGGTTCACGGGCGGAATGCCTACCGGTGGAATCGGGTCCGGCGCGCGATTCCGGTTCGCCCGCCACATCGGGTGGATCGGTGATTTCGTCGTCGGACGGGCGGAACCGGAGCGCTCGCCCGGTGCCCGCGCCGTCGCGCTCCGCCTGCTGCTTCAACGCCAGCAGGCGGCTGCGCGGGGTGTCGTCGGGGGCGGCGGAATCGTCGAGGATGCCGCGGAAGAGAGTGGGGACGGCCATGAATTCGACGGTAAGAACGGACGCCGACTTCGACCAGCCCCGAGTTCGACATCTGTGGATGGATCGCCGACCTGTGGACAACTCAGCACAATTCATCACGAACGGGCGACGGAGAATTCCCCCGAAAGGAATCGAATCCGAATTCGCCTACTGGAAATTCATCCCGCGAGCCGCCAGCCACCGGGCAGCACCACGGCCCCGAGCGCACCGGGACCGATGTGCGCCCCCACCACCGGCCCCACCTCGGAGACCACGCAGTCCAGCGCCACCGACGCCTGGCGCCGCAACTGCTCGGCCAACCGCTCCGCCCACTCCGGGGCGTCCAAGTGGTGGATCGCGACCGACAGCGAACCCGACTCCGCCCCCCGGGCCACCAGGTCGAGCAGCCGGGCGTGCGCGCGAGCCGTCGTCCGCACCTTCTCCAGCAGCTCCACGCGGCCCTCGTGGACGTGCAGCAGCGGTTTGATGGCCAGTGCCGTGCCCAGCACCGCCGCCGCGGCACCGATCCGGCCACCGCGGCGCAGGTGCTCCAAGGTCTGCACGGAGAACAACGTGCGGGTCCGCTGCGCGATCAAGGCCGCCCGGCTCTCCACCGCCGACAGCCCGGCTCCGGCCCGGGCGCTGTCCGCCGCGCCCAGCGCCGCGAAACCCAGCCCCATCGCGGCGGACCGCGAGTCGACCACCCGGATCCGTTCCGGATCGACCTCGCGCGCCGCCAGCCGCGCCGCGTCCCAGGTCCCCGACAACCGGCGGGACAGGTGCACCGACACGACACCGTCCGCGCCGCCCTCCAGCGCTTCCCGGTAGGCGGTGGCGAACTCGCCGACGCTCGCACCGGACGTGGTCACGCGCTCCTTGCGGTCCCACGCGGCCGTCAACCGGCCCGAGTCGAACTCGTGCTCCGGAACGGAATCCGCGCCCTGCACGCTCACGTGCAGCGGCACCACCCGGAGCGCGTGCCGCTGCGCGAAACCCGCGGGCAGGTACGCGGTCGAATCGGTGACGACGGCTACGGACACGCGCGCAACCCTAACCAGGAGCGGTGCTCAGGCGGGGACACCACCGTTGTACGTGGTCAGCCGCCACCGGTCGGTCCCGGTGCGGCGCGTCAGCACCACCCAGTGGCAGTTGGAGATCCCGCCGAGGCTCGGCCACAACTCCACCGGCAGCTCCAGCATCCGGGCGGTGAGCCCGGTGATGAGGCCGCCGTGCGCGCAGACCAGCGCGGTCTCCTGGTAGGTGGTGTCCAGCTCCGACACGACCTCGAAGGCCCGCTCCGCCACCTCGACGCGGGACTCGCCGCCCGGTGGGGACCAGGTGGCGTCCGAGCGCCACACGGCCATCGAGCCCGGCCAGCCGTGCTCCACCTCGGCGCCGCTGAGCCCCTGCCACTCGCCCAGGTGCGTCTCCCGCAACCGCTTGTCCTGGCGCACCGGCATCCCGGAGAGCTCGGTGAACGCGGCCGCGGTGGCGCTCGCGCGACGCAGGTCCGACCCGACCGCGACCTCCGGTTCGAAGGCCGCGACGACCGGGGCGGCCCGCTGCGCCTGCGCGATGCCCGCGTCGGTCAGGGAGGTGTCCAGGTGCCCCTGGATGCGGCCGGCGGCGTTGTAGTCCGTCTCGCCGTGCCGCCAGAGCACCAGGCGAGCCAAGCTCACTCGTCGCCGTCCCGCTGCTCGGCGCTGTCCACGAAGTCGATCCGCGGGCAGTCCTTCCACAGCCGTTCCAGCTCGTAGACGGCGCGTTCCTCGGTGTGCTGCACGTGCACGACCACGTCGACGAAGTCGAGCAGCACCCAGCGCCCCTCGCGGGCGCCTTCGCGCCGCACCGGCTTGGTGCCCGCGGCGCGCATCTTCTCCTCGACGTTCTCCACGATCGAATCGACCTGGCGCTCGTTCGCCGCCGAGGCGATCACGAAGCAGTCGGTGATGACCAGCTGCTCGGAGACATCGAGCAGCACGAGATCGCTCGCCTTCTTGTCGGCCGCGGCCTGCGCCGCGACCAGGGCCAGCCTGCGGGCTTCCTCAGTGGCTGCCACGTCTCTCCTCTCAGGCGGGCACGGTTCCGCCCACGCGACCCAGGATAGCCAGCGCGTGCACGCCTCCCGCGACCCGCCGGGGTCGGACGGCGGAACGGGAAAACCGGTTGCCGCCGATCGGATGCTGGAACGGTGCGAGGAGGCGAGATGCGGATACGTCCGGCACGGCAGGACGACGAGCGGGCGCTGGCGCGGATCGTGCGCGCCGCGTGGACCCCGGAATCGTCCGTGTTCCCCCGACCCGCCGCCGACGCCCCGTTCTTCCGCGCGCCGGTCGTCCCGGAGAACGTGCTCGTGGCGCTCGCCGCGGACGAACCGATCGGCTTGATCAAGCTCGTGCCGATGGCGACCGCCCAGCCCGGGCTCGGCGCGGCCGCCGCGCACGTGCAGCAGATCTACGGCCTGTCCGTGGTTCCGGAGCACCAGGGCCGCCGGGCCGGGACCGAGCTCCTCGGGGCCGCTCGCGCGGAGGCGGTCGCCCGGGGCGCGCGCCGCATCACCCTGCGGGTGCTCGGCGGCAATCCGCGGGCGCAGCGGTTGTACGAGCGGCTCGGCTACCGGGTCGAGGGCGTCGAGCGCGAGCAGTTCCTCCTGGGCGGGACCTACGTCGACGACGTCCTGCTCGCCTTGGACCTGACCTGACGGCCACCCCGCGCAGTCGGGGCGGCGCACCGAATCCGGTGCTCGAGCGCGTACCGCTGCCGACAGCCCACCGGCCGAGCGCCCGGCACGGTCTTGACGGCGGCGAAGTGGTTCCACTACGGCCGCACGAGGGCTCCGGACCGCTACGTTGGCTTGCGTGACTCCGGAGCGGACGCCGCCACTCGAACCGGCGATATCGGCGGACGTCCACGGTCTCCACCGGCTTCGGCGAGAGCTCGAGGACTGGCTCCAGGCGAAGGACGTCGACCAGTGGCAACCCGGCGAAGTGAGCCCGCACGACATCGCGTCCCAGATCGCGCGACACGAGTGGTACGTCCTGCGAGACGCCGATCTCGGTCTCGTCGCCGCCTTGCGGATCCTCCGTGCCGACCCGGCCTTCTGGGGCGACGACCCCACGCCGGCCGTCTACGTCCACGGCCTCATGGTGAGTCGGCGGAAAGCGGGACACGGGCTCGGTTCTTCGTTGTTGCGCTGGGCCGGTGATCGAGGTCGGGCGAGTCGGGCTCGGTTCCTGCGGCTGGACTGCGACGAGTCGAACGAGGTCCTCCGCGCCTTCTACCGCGACCTCGGTTTCCGCGAGGTGGGACGCCGCGATTTCACCGACGGGCAGTTCAGCGTCACCCTGTTCCAGAAGGTGCTCTGACCGCGCCGGGGACGGCTCCCGGTCTGAGTTGTACCGAGGTCGTACCGGCTGCTCACGGCCCCCACTCCGGTGCGGGTCCGGCGTCGTCGGGGCGGTAGAGGCCGCGCTTGGTGATGTACTGGACGATCCCGTCGGGGACGAGGTACCAGACCGGCAGTCCGGCGTGGACGCGTTGGCGGCAGCCCGTGGAGGAGATCGCCATCGCCGGGATCTCCACCAGCGACACCGACCCCTGCGGCAGGTGCGCGTCGTCGAGCGAGTAGCCGGGACGGGTGACGCCGATGAAGTGGGCGAGCTCGAACAGCTCCTCCACCCGGTGCCAGGACAGGATCTGCTCCAGCGCGTCGGCGCCGGTGATGAAGTACAGCTCGGCATCCGGGTACAGCGCGCGCAGGTCGCTGAGGGTGTCGGCGGTGTAGGTGGGGCCGCTGCGGTCCACGTCCACCCGGCTCACCGAGAACCGCGGGTTGGAGGCGGTGGCGACCACCGTCATCAGGTAGCGGTCCTCGGCGGGGCTGACCGCCTCGTGACCCTTCTGCCACGGCTGACCGGTCGGCACGAAGATCACTTGTTCGAGGCCGAACTGGGCCTGCACTTCACTGGCCGCTACGAGGTGGCCGTGGTGGATCGGGTCGAAGGTGCCACCCATGACCCCGATACGGCGCCGACGAGACATGACTGCAGACCCTAAACGAGCGACGCCCCGACCAGCCCCGATGAACGTCGTGACGGTGACCGATCCCACCCCGGGGACGGGTCACCGGCGGACTCAGCCCGCGGGCCGCACGTGCCCGTCGCCGTACACGAGCCACTTGGTGGAGGTCAGCTCCGGCAGCCCCATCGGGCCGCGCGCGTGCAGCTTCTGGGTGGAGATGCCGATCTCGGCGCCCATCCCGAACTCGGCGCCGTCGGTGAACGCGGTCGAGGCGTTGACCATGACGGCCGCCGAGTCGACGCGGGCGGTGAAGGACCGGGCCGCGCGCACGTCGTCGGTCACGATCGCCTCGGTGTGCCCGGAGCCGTGCGCGCGGATGTGCTCGGTGGCGGCCTGCAACGAGTCGACGACGGCGGCGGCGATGTCCAGCGAGCCGTACTCGGTGTCCCAGTCGGAGTCCTCGGCGGCGAGGACGCCGGAACCACCGAGCCGGGCGACCTCCTCGTCGCCGTGCACGGTGACGCCCGCGGCGCGCAGTTCGGCGACGGCGCGGGGCACGAACTCGGCGGCGATGTCCCGGTGCACCAGCAGCGTCTCGGCCGCGTTGCACACGCTGGGACGGCGGGCCTTGGAGTTCAGCAGGATGCGCAGCGCGGTGTCGATGTCGGCGCGCGCGTCGACGTAGACGTGGCAGTTGCCGACGCCGGTCTCGATGGTGGGCACGGTGGACTGCTCGACGACCGTGGAGATCAGCCCGGCGCCGCCGCGCGGGATCACCACGTCGACCAGCCCCCGCGCGGTGATCAGATGCCGCACCGAGGCGCGGTCGTGGCTGGGCAGCAGCTGGATCGCGTCCGCGGGCAGCCCCTGCTCGACGAGGACGTCGCGCAGCACCCCGACGAGCGCGGTGTTCGAGCGCTCGGCGGAGGCCGATCCGCGCAGCAGCACCGCGTTCCCGGACTTCGCGGTGAGCCCGGCCGCGTCCACGGTCACGTTGGGCCTGCCCTCGTAGACGATGCCGACGACGCCCAGCGGCACCCGGACCTGCTGCAGCTGCAGCCCGTTGGCGAGCACGCTGCCGCGCACCACCTCACCGGTCGGGTCGGGCAGCCCGGCGACGGTGCGCAGGCCGTCGGCGATGCTCGCGACGCGATCGTCGGTCAGGCGCAGCCGGTCGATCAGCCCGGCGGCGGTGCCGTTCTCCTCGGCCCGCGCGACGTCGAGCTCGTTCGCCGCCAAGATCTCCGGGGCCCGTTCGACCAGCGCGTCGGCCATGGCGCGCAGTGCGGAGTCCTTGGCGCCGCGCGGCAGCAGGGCCAGTTCCGCGGCGGCGTCGCGGGCGGCGCGGGCCGCCGCGCGCACCTGCTCGCGGAGCTCGTCGCCGGAGGCCTGCGCGTGCTGGTCGGTGGAGGCATCGATGCTCGTCGTCACGCACCCCAGCCTAGTGGGGCGGCGCAACGGAGTTCCGCTGGTGAGGAACCGGCGGGCGGTGCCGGGCGCGTCGGGGCCGTCCGGTAGGAATCGTGGCGTGGACGAACAAGCCCTGCGGGAACTCGCCGACGAACGGCTCCGCGCGCTGGCCGGTCCGGACGCCGTGCTGCGCGACGACCAGTGGCGCGCCATCGAAGCGCTCGTGCTGCACCGCCGCCGCGCGCTCGTGGTGCAGCGCACCGGCTGGGGCAAGTCGGCGGTGTACTTCCTGGCCACGGCGCTGCTGCGCGAACTCGGCGAAGGCCCCACGGTGATCGTCTCGCCGCTGCTGGCGCTGATGCGCAACCAGGTCGAAGCCGCCGAGGCCGCCGGGGTCCGCGCCGCCAGCATCAACTCGGCGAACCCGCAGGCGTGGCAGGCCATCGAGGAGCAGATCGCCGTCGGCGACGTGGACGTGCTGCTGGTGAGCCCCGAACGGCTGAACAACCCGGATTTCCGGGACACCGTGCTGCCCGAGCTGACGCACAGCGCGGGCCTGCTCGTGGTGGACGAGGCGCACTGCATCTCCGACTGGGGCCACGACTTCCGTCCGGACTACCGCAGGTTGCGAACGCTGCTGGGCGAGCTCCCCGAGGGCGTGCCGGTGCTGGCCACCACCGCCACCGCCAACGACCGCGTCGTGCAGGACGTGTCCGAGCAGCTCGGCGTCGGCGGCGAGTTCAGCGACCCGCAGGAGACGCTGGTGCTGCGCGGCACCCTCGACCGGGAGAGCCTGCGGCTCGGCGTGGTGGAGCTGCCGACGGCGCAGGCGCGGCTGGCGTGGCTGGCGAGCAACCTCGGCGAGCTCACCGGTTCCGGGATCATCTACACGCTCACCGTCGCGGGGGCCGCGGCGGGCGCCGGCTACCTGCGCGACCAGGGTTTCGAGGTGGCGTCCTACTCGGGCCGCACCGACCCGGAGGAGCGGCAGCGCGCCGAGGAGGACCTGCTGGCGAACCGGGTGAAGGCGCTGGTCGCCACCTCGGCGCTGGGCATGGGCTTCGACAAGCCCGACCTGGGGTTCGTGGTGCACCTGGGGGCGCCGTCCTCGCCGATCGCCTACTACCAGCAGATCGGGCGGGCCGGCCGCGGCGTGCGGCGGGCGGAGGCGCTGCTGCTGCCCGGCCCGGAGGACCAGGAGATCTGGCGCTACTTCGCATCACTGGCGTTCCCACCGGAGGCCACGGTGCGCGCCATCCTCGCCGCCCTCACCGAAGCAGGCACGTTGTCCACGGCCGCGCTGGAGCCCCGCGTCGACCTGGGCCGCTCCCGGCTGGAGATGGTGCTCAAGGTCCTCGACGTGGACGGCGCGGTGCGCCGGGTCAAGGGCGGTTGGGAGGCGACCGGCGAGCTGTGGACCTACGAGGCGGAGCGCTACGGGCGGATCGCCGCGGAACGCGCCGCCGAGCAGCAGGCCATGCAGGACTACCTCGCCACCCCGGACTGCCGGATGGAGTTCCTGCGCCGCCAGCTCGACGACCCGCACGCGCAACCGTGCGGCCGCTGCGACAACTGCACCGGGCAGCGCCACTCCGCCGAGGTCGACGAGCAGGTGGTGCAGCGGGCGACCGAACGGCTGCACCGGCCCGGCGTGGAGCTGGAACCGCGCAAGATGTGGCCCACCGGGATGGACGCGCTGGGCGTGCCCGTGTCGGGGCGGCTACCCGCGGCCGAACGCGCCGAGCAGGGCCGGGCCGTCGGCAGGCTGACCGACATCGGCTGGGGAAACCGGCTGCGCGAGCTGCTGGGCAACGGCGTCCCGGACCAGGAGCTGCCGGAGGACCTGTTCCAGGCGTGCGTGCAGGTGCTCGCCGCGTGGAAGTGGGAGCAGCGGCCGGTCGGCGTGGTCTCCGTCGGCTCGAACAGCAGGCCGCTGCTGGTGCGCAGCCTCGCGCAGCGCATCGCCACCATCGGCAGGCTGCCGCTGCTCGGCGAGGTCGCCACCAACCCGGACAGCACGCCGCGGCGGGGCAACAGCGCGCAGCGCGTCGGCACGCTCCGCGGCCAGTTCAAGATCCCCGACGAGCTCGCGTCGCGGATCGCCGAGCTGGACGGCCCGGTGCTGCTGATGGACGACTACGCCGACACCGGCTGGACCGCGGCGATCGTGGCCCGCACGCTGCGGCTCGCGGGCGCCCCCGCGGTGCTGCCGTTCACCCTCGCCTCGACGGGCTGACCGCGGTTCCCGGGAGCTGGGAAGGGTTCCCAACCGGGCACGGACCGCCATAGTGTGACGCGGTCTGTGCGGGGGAGGCTGCGGATGGTGACGTCGAGGTCGGAGGTGCCGGAGCGGCACCGGCTTCCGGTGCGCAAGCTGGTCGCGGCCAGCATCGGCAATGCGATCGAGTGGTACGACTGGACGATCTACAGCGCGTTCAGCGTGTACTTCGCGAGCCGCTTCTTCCCCGGTGAGCTGGCGCTGGTGAACACGCTGGCGACGTTCGCGCTGGCGTTCTTCTTCCGCCCGCTCGGCGGCTGGCTGCTGGGCCGGTTCGCCGACCTGCGCGGGCGCAAGACGGCGATGCTGCTGACGATCGCGCTGATGGCGGGCGGCTCGCTGCTGATCGGGCTGCTGCCCACCTTCGACCTGATCGGCTGGGGCGCACCGGTGCTGCTGGTGCTCGCGCGCATCGGGCAGGGGCTGTCGCTGGGTGGTGAGGTCTCGAACGCCTCCGCCTACCTGGCCGAGATCGCCCCGGCGAGCAGGCGCGGCCGGTACTCGTCGTTCTTCTACATCTCCACCGGGGCGGCGCTGCTGGTGGCCTCGCTGCTGGGGTACCTGCTGACCTCGGTGCTGACCGAGCAGCAGCTGACCGCGTTCGGCTGGCGCATCCCGTTCGTCATCGGCGGGGTGCTCGGCCTGATCGGCATCTGGTTGCGGCGGTCGCTGGAGGAGACCGAGCAGTTCGCCGACAACCGGGAGAAGGCGCGGGCGCTGCGTAGTCCACTGTGGACGACGCTGCGGCTGCACCCCCAGGCCGTGGGCATGCTCATCGGGTTCAGCATGCTCTCCACGCTCTGCTACTACACGTTCTTCAGCGCGCTCACCCCGTTCGCCGTGGACACCCGGCACGCGGACGCGACGGACGTGTTCCTCGCGCTGTCGGTGGCGACGGTGCTGTTCATCGCGCTGCAGTACCCGATGGGGGCGCTCTCCGACCGGTTCGGCCGCAAGCCGCAGCTGCTGGTGTGGTCGGCCGCGACGGCGGTGCTGATCGTGCCGCTGTCCGCGCTGGTCGGGCCGGGACTCGGCGGGCTGCTGGTGGTGTTCTGCGTCGGCGTCGGGCTCTACTCGGCGATGACCTCGATCGCCCCGGCGATCATGTCGGAGCTCTTCCCGACGGAGCTGCGCGGCCTCGGCATCGGCGCTTGGTACAACCTGACCGTCGCGGTGTTCGGCGGGACGGCGCCCCTGGTGATCCAGGCGTTCGCCGCGTTCGGCGCGGAGGCGCTGTTCTTCTGGTACATCGCGGCCGCGGCCGTCATCGCGTTCTTCGTGATCCTGGCGCTGCCGGAAACCCGGGGCAGCGAACTGCGCTAGCGCAGCGGCACCAGGTCGTCGGCGTGCACCACTTCGCGGCGCTGCTCGGCGGGCAGCTCGTGGCTGGACCGGCCGACGAGCTCCGGCAGTTCCGCCGCGTCGTAGGCGACGACGCCGCGGGCCACCACGGCTCCGGCCGGGTCGACGAGCTCCACCACGTCCCCGCCGTCGAACGCGCCCTCCACCGAGGTGATCCCCGCGGCCAGCAGCGAGCGGCGCCGCCGCACCACGGCCGCGACCGCGCCGTCGTCGATCCACAACCTGCCGCGCGCACCCGCCGCGTGCGCCAGCCAGAAGCGCCGGGCGGAGAGCCTGCTGCCGGTGGTGGCGAACGCGGTGCCCACGTCGGCGGCGCCGAGGGCCCGTGCGGCCTGCGCCGCCGAGGTCAGCAGCACCGGGATGCCCGCGGTGCACGCGACCCGCGCGGCCTCCACCTTCGAGGCCATGCCACCGGTGCCCACCCCGGAACCCGAGGCGCCGGCGTCCACCCCGGCCAGGTCGGCGGCGCTGGTGACCTCGCGGATCGCCGACGCCCCACCGCCGCGCGGATCCCCGTCGTACAGGGCGTCCACATCGGACAGCAGCAGCAGCGCGTCGGCACCGACCAGGTGCGAGACCAGCGCGGCCAGCCGGTCGTTGTCGCCGAACCGGATCTCCGCGGTGGCGACCGTGTCGTTCTCGTTCACCACCGGCACCACGCCGAGGGTGAGCAGCCGGTTCAACGTGCGCTGCGCGTTGCGGTAGTGCGCGCGCCGCACCACGTCGTCGGCGGTGAGCAGCACCTGCCCCACGGTGCGCCGGTAGCGGGCGAAGGACTCGGCGTAGGCGTGCGCCAGCGCCTGCTGCCCCACGCTGGCCGCGGCCTGCTTGGTGGCCAGGTCGCGCGGACGGCGGCGCAACCCCAGCGGGGCGATGCCCGCGGCGATGGCACCGGAGGACACCACCACGACCTGGCAGCCGGTGGCGACGCGCGCTTCCACCGCGTCCACCAGGGCCGCGAGCCGCGCCTGGTCCAGCGCTCCTCGGCCGGTGGTCAGCGAGGACGAGCCGACCTTGACGACGATGCGGTGCGCCGCCGCGATCGAGTCGCGGGTCGGCGAGGACTGCACCGCGCCGGTCACTCGTCCTCCTCGGCTCCCCCGGCGTAGCCGCCTTCCGCGTCGAGGTTCCCGCGGCGCGCCTTCTTCGCCGCCTTCCGGTCGGCCGCGCCGATCCGGTCGGACGCGTCCAGGCGAGCGTCGGTGCCGCGGCCGGTGAGCACGGCCGCGACCCCCGCCGGGGTGGACGGCTCCCAGTCGAACGTGACGCCGCCGATGGTGACCTGGCTGCCCGGTTCGGCACCGGCCTTGCCGAGCGCCTCCTCCACGCCGAGCTTCGCGAGCCGGTCGGCGAGGAAGCCCACCGCCTCGTCGTTGTCGAACGCGGTCTGGCGCACCCAGCGCTCCGGCTTCTCGCCGCGCACGACGAACGCCTCGTCGTCCTCCGGGTCGGTCTCCACGGTGAAACCGCTGTCGCCGATGGCGTGCGGGCGCACCACGACCCGGGCCGGTTCCGGTTCGGGCAGCGAAGCCCGGTAGCGCTCGACCTCCTCGGCCATCGCGAACGACAGCTCGCGGAGACCTTCGTGGCTGGCCGCCGACACCTCGAACACGCGCAGGCCGCGGGATTCCAGGTCGGGGCGGATCAGCTCGGCCAGCTCGCGGGCCTCCGGCACGTCCACCTTGTTCAGCACCACCAGCCGCGGCCGGTCGCCGAGGTCGCCGTGCTCGCCCTGCAGCGCGGGCGTGTACCGGGCCAGCTCTTCTTCCAGCGCGTCGATGTCGGACAGCGGGTCGCGTCCCGGCTCCAGCGTCGCGCAGTCCACCACGTGCACCAGCACCGCGCACCGCTCGATGTGCCGCAGGAAGTCCAGGCCGAGCCCGCGCCCGTCGCTGGCGCCGGGGATCAGGCCGGGGACGTCGGCGACGGTGAACACGGTCTCGCCCGCGGTGACCACGCCGAGGTTCGGCGCCAGCGTGGTGAACGGGTAGTCCGCGATCTTCGGCTTGGCCGCGGAGACCACCGAGATCAGCGAGGACTTGCCCGCGGACGGGAAGCCGAGCAGCCCCACGTCGGCGACGGACTTCAGCTCCAGCACCAGGTCCTGCTCGTCCCCCGGCTCGCCGAGCAGCGCGAACCCGGGCGCCTTGCGCGCCTTCGAGGCCAGCGCCGCGTTGCCCAGCCCGCCGCGGCCGCCTTCGGCCGCGATGAACGTGGTGCCCGGCCCGACCAGGTCGGCCAGCACCTCACCGCTCTCGGTGAGCACGACCGTGCCGTCCGGGACGGGCAGCACCAGGTCTTCGCCGATGGCGCCGTTGCGCAGGCTGCCGCGCCCCTGCTTGCCGCTGGCCGCGGTCGCGTGCGGGCGGTGGTGGAAGTCCAGGAGCGTGTGCACGCCGGGGTCGACGACGAGCCGCACGTCGCCGCCGCGGCCGCCGTTGCCGCCGTCGGGGCCGCCGAGCGGTTTGAACTTCTCCCGGTGGACCGAGGCGCAGCCATTGCCCCCATCGCCAGCGGCGATGTGGATGGTCACGCGGTCAACGAACCGCGACACGAGTCCCTCCAGGTGCGGGGAGTGCTGACATTCGATGCGTTCCGCGAACGCGAACGAGGGGCGGGCCGGTGCAGAGACCGGACCCGCCCCTCGTCGGGAACTGCTGGTGCCGAGAGCCGGGTCAGACGACCTCGGCCGGCACGATGTTGACGGTCTTGCGACCGCGCTTGCTGCCGAACTCGACCTCACCGGCCGACAGCGCGAACAGCGTGTCGTCCTTGCCGCGGCCGACGTTCAGGCCGGGGTGGAACTTGGTGCCGCGCTGCCGAAGCAGGATCTCACCGGCCTTGACGACCTGGCCGCCGTAGCGCTTGACCCCGAGGTACTGGGGGTTCGAGTCGCGGCCGTTGCGAGAGCTGGAAGCGCCCTTCTTGTGTGCCATGACTACTCAGGTCCTCACTTGGTGATGCCGGTGACCTCAACGCGGGTCAACTTCTGACGGTGACCCTGGCGCTTCTGGTATCCGGTCTTGTTCTTGAACTTGTGGATGCGGATCTTGGGGCCCTTGGTCTGCTCGACCAGCTTCCCGGTCACCGAAACCTTCGCCAGTGCGTCGGCGTCGGCGGTGACGTCGGTGCCGTCGACGACCAGAACAGCCGGGAAGGTGACCTCGGTGCCGGAGTCGCCTTCGAGCTTCTCGACCTCGACGACGTCCCCGACCGCCACTTTGTACTGCTTGCCGCCGGTCTTGACGATCGCGTACATGAGTCGGAAGTCTCCTGCTACTCGGTTCGCTTGGTTCACCCGTTGACGCCCTCTCCGGCGAACCGGAGTTCCTACCGCCCGGCCGAGCCGGGCTTCGGGGGGTTCCTGCGTCGCGACCCTCGTCCCCACGAGGGGCACACCGGGTTCTACAGGCGTTTTGCCTCTCCGCCCGTCCGGCGGCGAGAAGTGCTCACACAGCATACAGACCACCCGGTGGCGCCCGACCACGAGGGGTCGGAGCAGCCGCGAGCGGGCAGGACGACAGCGTATGCCAGGCCGGATCCGGCCCGACGCGCACCCCCGGAACGGCCCGTCGGACGTGGCGAACGGCGCACCGATCAATGCGGGCGAAGGCCCCGGAACCCGCCGGACCGCTTGCTACGGTGGGTCGCCGTTCTACCGTGACATGGGGAAATTCGCGTGACCGAGATCGCAGCCGAGTCCGTTCCGGGGCGCGACGAGCACACCGAATCCGAGGGCCGGGACGACCTGCCGCGCGACCGCTTCCGGCGGCTGCGCGAAGGTCCGCTCGGGCCCCGGTTGCTGCTGCTGTCGGCCCTCGTACCGCCGCTGATGATGCTGCGGGAGGTGCTGCGCGCGCCCCAGCTGCACTTCTACGACTACTGGTGGGTCCTGCTGGACATCACCGGCGAGGACGGCTCGCTGCGGCCGGAGGCGCTGTTCGGCTTCCGCAACGAGCACCCGTTCGTGCTGCCGAGCCTGCTGTTCTGGCTCAGCGCCCGGTTCGGGCACGGGCTCAACCACCCGCTGGGGCTGGTGGTGCTGGCGTTCGGCGTGGGCTGCGTGCTGCTGGTGCTGGCGATGCTGCCCGCCTCGCTGAGCCGGTGGCAGCGCGCGGCGCTGGTGGTGGCGACCTCGACGCTGGTGTTCAACCCGCACGGCATCCACAACTTCGTGCGCTCGATGAGCGGCGCCTCGTGGATCTTGGCGATGCTGCTGGTGCTGGGCGCGCTGCTGGCGATGCAGCGGGGGCGGCTGCTGCCCGCGGTGGTGCTGGGGCTGCTGGCCTCCATCAGCTACGGCACCTCGTTCGCGGTGTGGCCGGCGCTATCGGTGGTCGGCTGGATGCGCGGGGAGCGGCGCGGCCGCGTCGCCACCCCGATGGTCGTCGGCGTGCTCGTGGTCGCCACCTGGCTGCTGCTGCGCGGCCCGCAGGGCGGCGGCGGTTCCTCCCCCACCGACGATCCGGCGCAGGCCCTGCTGGCCGGGCTGAGCATGCTCGGCATGGTGTGGACCGGCACCGAGCCGTCGCTGGCGCTGGTCGCCGGGGTCGCGGGGCTCGCGGTGCTGGCCCTGCACCTGCCCGGCTGCCTGCGCCCGGAGCACCGCGCGGCCAGCGCGCCCTGGTGGGGCCTCGCCGTGTACGCCGCGGGCTGCGCAGTGATGATCTCCGGTTCGCGGGCCGCGTTCGGCGAGTCCGCCGGGTTGCAGAGCCGGTACAACAGCATGACCGCGGCGCTGTGGATCGCGGTGCTGGTCATCGCCGTCGCCTGGGCGCGGTGGCCCGGAGTCCGGTCGATCGCGGTGTTCACCACCGTGCTCAGCACCGTCGCGCTGGGCGCGCCGATGGCGCAGGCGGTGCGCGAGGACGCGCCGAACCAGGACCTGCTGGCGGTCGCCGCGAAGGTCGGCACGACCGACGCGTTCACCGACCGCTTCCCCTCCCCCGAGCGGCTGCTGCCGCGGCTGCGGGCGCTCGGGCACTACCCGTTCTCCGACGAGTTCACCCTCGGCTGCGGCGACGACGTCGAGATCGGGACCCGGGTCAACACCGCGGACTGGCGGGTGCCCAGCATCGGCAGCTACCGGGAACCGCGGCCCGCCGGCTGGGACGTCGTCCTCAACGTGGAGACCGACCAGGTGCAGGGCGGCGCCCGGATGCTCAAGGGCTGGGCGATCTCCGGCATCGAACGCGCCCGCTGCGTCGCCGTCCTCGACCAGCGGGGCGAGGTCGTCGGCGGCGGTGTGGTCGACATCCCGCGCTCCGACGCCGAGAGCCAGACCCCCGGCATCGAGATCGGCCTCGGTTACCGCGCGGTGGTCCCCGCCGACACCGCCGGGCCGCTGCGCGTCGCGTTCCGCTTCCCCGACGGCTGGTGGATCCGCCCGCTCACCGAACAGCCGGAGGTGGTGTCGTGACCGAGCCCGCCGCGACCGTCGAGGTGTCCCTGCTGACCCCGGCGAAGGACGAGGCCGAGAGCCTGCCGAGGCTGTTCGCCGAGATCACCGCCGTGATGGACGCCCAGCAGCGCAGCTGGGAGCTGCTCGTCGTCGACGACGGCAGCTCGGACGGCAGCTGGCGGGTCATCACCGAGCACGCGGCCGCCGACCCGCGGATCCGCGGCCTGCGGATGCGGCGGAACTTCGGCAAGGCCGCCGCGCTCGCCGCCGGGGTCGCCGAGGTGCGCGGGCGGCTGCTGGTCACGCTCGACGCCGACCTGCAGGACGACCCGGCCGAGGTGCCGCGGCTGCTCGCCGAACTCGACGCGGGCGCCGACCTGGTCAGCGGGCACAAGGCGCAGCGCAAGGACCCGCTGGGCAAGCGGCTGCCGTCGAAGTTCTTCAACTGGATGACCGGGGTCATCACCGGGCTGCGGCTGTCCGACCACAACTGCGGGCTCAAAGCGGCCCGCACCGAGGTGTACCGGCGGGTACCGCTGTACGGCGAGCTGCACCGCTACATCCCGGCGCTGGCCCACCAGCTCGGCTACCGGGTGCGGGAGCTGCCGGTGCACCACCGGGCCCGCGAGCACGGCACGTCGAAGTACGGGCTGGAGCGCTACGTCCGCGGCGCGCTGGACCTGCTGACCGTGGTGGCGCTGACCCGCTACGGGCGGCGGCCCGCGCACCTGTTCGGCGGGCTGGGCATGGCCGCGGGCTCGGCGGGGACGCTGATCCTGCTGTACCTGACCGGGGTGTGGGTGTTCACCGAGCAGTCGATCGGGACGCGGCCGCTGCTGACGCTGGGCATCCTGCTGGAGATCTTCGCGGTGCAGATGATCTCCACCGGGCTGCTCGCCGAACTGGTGCTGCACCGCACCGGGCGCGACGCGGACGTCACCGACCTGGTCGCCGAGGACACTCGCTGACCCTGTTGTGCGGTGCTCGGGTGGCGGGTGGTCGTGCTGCGTGCGTGGTCGGCTGCTCAGCGGCTTCGCCGCTGACAGGAAACAGCCCAGGCCCGCGTGCGCCTCGGCTGCTGCGAAATCGAGGGGACGAGGTGGGGGCCTGCGCCTAGCATCGGGCCCCATGCTCACCGATGCGGACCTCGAACTGGTGCGGCGGGCCACCGCCGTGCTCGACCGCGCCACGCTCGACGACGGCCACCAGGTGTCGGCCGCCGCCTACGACGAGCGGGGCGCGGTGTTCACCGGGATGAACGTCTCGCACTTCACCGGCGGCCCGTGCGCGGAACCCGTCGTGATCGGCCAGGCCGCCGCCTCCGGGTCCGCGCCGCTGACGACGATGGTCGCGGTCCTGGCGACCGGCAGGCAGGTGATCCCGCCCTGCGGCCGGTGCAGGCAGCAGCTGTTCGACTACTTCCCGCGGTCGCGGGCGATCATCCGCGGCAAGAACGGGCTGGAAGCGGTCCCGATCACCGACCTGCTGCCGTTCCCCTACGACTACCGGAACTACGAACCGGGCGGGCCGGCCCCGGAACTGCACGTGTGGGACCGCTACCTGGACGCGGTCCGCGACGGCGCCAAGCGCAGCACCGTGCGGGTGCACGATCCGGTGCGGCCCGGCCCGGTACGGCTGGTGTTCGAGCACGCGGACGGATCGGCGACGACGTTGGCGGCCGAGGTGACCGGAGTGGAGCGCAAGCCCGCGGACGCGCTGACCGACGAGGACGCGGTGCTGGACGGCTTCGCCGACCTGGCCGAGCTGCGGGCCGCGCTGGCGAGGCACTACCCCGGGCTGGCCGGGTCCGCCGAAGTCGACGTGGTGCGGTTCGAACCCGCCTGGTGACCGCCTGCCGCCGACGCGGAGGGCGGGGCGGTGCAACGACCGCGGGGGGGGGCGGGGGGGCCCCCCCCCCCCCCCGCGGCGGGGGGGGGGGGGGGGGGGGGGCGCGCCGCGGGGGGGGGGGGCGGGGCCGGGGAGCCCCCGACCCCGCCCGCGGCGGTGCTGCTCAGCTCTCGGAGCTCGCTCCGGCGGTGGCGTCCGCGGCGTCGCCGGGGACGGCCTCCGGGGAGTTCGTCGGCGCGGCCGCGGCCCGGGACGCCGCCCGGCGCCGCGGCCTGCGGGTGACCGAGGCCGTCGCGGGCGCCGGCGCCTCCGGGACCCCGTTGGTGGCGGGCTCGGCCGGCTTCTCCACCGCGAGGACCACCGGCTCGGCCGATGCTCCCGCGCTGCCCGCCGGGCGGCTGACCTTGCGCCGCCGGGAGCGGCCGTTGGTCTCACCGGACTCCGGCTGCTGGGCGGCCGGGGATGCGGGCTGCTGCTGCGCGGAGTGCTGCGCGGGCCGCTGCTCGACCGGGGCGGCGGGTTCGGCCGCCTGCTCCTGCTTCGCGGGCTTGCCGCCGTGCTCGCCAGGGGCCTGCTCGGCGGTGTCCTGCTTGCCGCCGTCCTTCCGGCCCGAGTCCTGCTCGGCGGGCTTGCCCTGCTCGCGCTTGCCGCCGCCGTGCTTGCCGCCGTCCTGCTTGCCGGAGTCCTTGGCCGACTCGTGCTTGCCGGAGTCCTGCTTGGCGGAGTCCTTGCCCGACTCCTGCTTGCCCGAATCCTTGCCGGACTCCTGCTTGCCGGACTCCTGCTTGGCAGAGTCCTGCTTGCTCTGGGCGTCCTTCGAGGACTGCTCCTGCACGGCCCCGTTGCGCTCGCCGTGCTGCGCACCGTCCGAGTCCCCGGAGCCGTCGTGCTTGCCCTTGTTGCGGTTCCGGCGCGAGCCGCCGCCACCGCCGCCGCCGGAGTTCCCACCGCCGTGCTGGTGCACCACCGGGTCCGTCGAGACCATCAGGCCCCGTCCGCGGCAGTGCTCGCACGTGCTGCTGTAGGCCTCCAGGAGACCGGTGCCGACCCGCTTGCGGGTCATCTGCACCAGCCCGAGCGAGGTCACCTCGGCGACCTGGTGCCGGGTGCGGTCCCGCCCGAGGCACTCGGTGAGCCTGCGCAGCACCAGGTCCCGGTTGGACTCCAGCACCATGTCGATGAAGTCGATCACGATGATGCCGCCGATGTCGCGCAGCCGCAGCTGGCGCACGATCTCCTCGGCCGCCTCCAGGTTGTTCCTGGTGACCGTCTCCTCCAGGTTGCCGCCCGAGCCGGTGAACTTGCCGGTGTTGACGTCGATGACGGTCATCGCCTCGGTGCGGTCGATCACCAGGTAGCCACCGGAGGGCAACCAGACCTTGCGGTCCAGCGCCTTCGCGATCTGCTCGGTGATCCGCTGCTCGGTGAAGACGTCGCCCTTGCCGGTGTGCTTGGTGAGCCGGCTCATCAGGTCCGGCGCCACGTGCTGCACGTAGGCCTCGATGGTGTCCCACGCGTCGCCGCCCTGGACGACCAGCGAGGAGAAGTCCTCGGTGAACAGGTCCCGCACGACCTTGATCAGCAGGTCGGGCTCCTCGTAGAGCAGCTGCGGCGCCTGGGCCTTCGGGGTGTCGGCCTTCTCCTTGATGACCTCCCACTGGGCCTGCAGGCGGCGCACGTCGCGGTCCAGGGCCTCTTCGCTGGTGCCCTCGGAGGCGGTGCGGATGATCACACCGGCGTTGTCCGGGACGATCCGCTTGAGGATCTCCTTGAGCCGCTTGCGCTCGTTGTCCGGCAGCTTCCGGCTGATGCCGGTGGCACCGCCGCCGGGCACGTACACCAGGAACCGGCCGGGCAGGCTGATCTGGGTGGTCAGCCGGGCGCCCTTGTGACCGACGGGGTCCTTGGTGACCTGGACCAGGACGCTGTCGCCGGTGGACAGGGCCTGCTCGATGCGGCGCGCCTTGCCCGCGAGCCCGGCGGCGTCCCAGTCGACCTCGCCCGCGTACAGCACGGCGTTGCGGCCGCGGCCGATGTCGACGAACGCGGCTTCCATGCTGGGCAGCACGTTCTGCACGCGGCCCAGGTACACGTTGCCGACGAGCGAGCCGGAGCCGGAGGCGGTGACGAAGTTCTCGACGAGGACGTTGTCCTCCAGCACCGCGATCTGGGTCTGGTCGCCGTTCTCGCGCACCACCATGCTGCGGTCCACCGCTTCGCGGCGGGCGAGGAACTCGGACTCGGACAGCACCGGGGCCCGGCGGCGACCGGCTTCGCGGCCGTCGCGGCGGCGCTGGCGCTTGGCCTCCAGCCGCGTGGAGCCCTTGATCGCGCGGACCTCGTCGTCGCTGCTCTCCGGGCGGCCGTTGTCCTGCCGCTCCTCCCGGACGTGCACGACGGTGTTCGGCGGATCGTCGTCCCGCGACGGTCCGTCGTCGTCCCCGGCGCCCTTGCGGCGGCGGCGACGGCGGCGACGGCGGCTGGAGTCCTCACCGCCGCCGTCGGCGGGCGCGTCGGCGGACTTGGTGTCCTTCTCGTCCTCGGCGGCCGTGTCGGCGGAGTCCTCGCGGGCGTCGTCCTTGCGGCCGCCGTCCTTGCGGGAGTCCTTCCGACCCTTGCCGGGCTTGTCCTGCTTGCCGGGCTTCTCGGCCTCGTCCTCGGGCTGCTCGTCGCCCGCTTCGGACTGCTCGCCTTCGCCGCCCTTGCCGCGGCCGCGGCCGCGGCGCCCGCGGCGGCGACGGCGGCGGCCGCCGTTCTCGTCGTCGCCCTCGGCCGATTCCTCGCCGTCGGCGGAGTGGTCGGAGTCGTCGCCCTCGTCGTCGGTCTCGGCGACCGGTTCCGGCTTCGGCGCAGCGGGCGCGGGGCGGGCCGCGACGGGCTCCGGGGCGAGGAACATCGCCTGCGGGGCCGCGAACACCGGGTTCAGCGGGGTGGTCTCAGCCGGCTGCTCGGGCGTCTCGTCCTGCTGGGCGGGCTGCTCCGGCGCCGGATCCTGCTTCGCGGTCGCGGCGGGCTGCTCGGCGGCGTCCTCGGCGACGATCTGCTCGGGACGCAGCTGCTGCACCACCCGGAGCGCGACCTCGCGCGTGATGTTGGACTGCGCGCTGCGCACGGCCTCGCCGAGCGAATCGAGGGAGGTGATGACCTCCCGGCTGCTGGCCCCCAGCAGCTTCGCCAGCGCGTGCACTCGCAGCTTGGCGGGCAGTTCGAAGGTGCCCGAGCCGCTTTCCTGCGTGGATGTGGGCGATGGCCCGCTGGCGTTCCCAGCGGGCGTTTCCGTGTTCGACATTCAACTCCTCCGCCCCCGGGCGCGTCCGTTGGACGCGGCCGCACAGGAGCATGTGCGTTCTGCGGTCTTCCGTCGCCCGGGGGCGACGGCAATTCTGCTGGTCCCCTCCGTCCCGGATCTGGGTGAACCGGGAAGTCCCACGGTGGGTCCGACGGTGTCCGCGCCTTGGCACGTCACCCGGCCGGGATTGTCTCCCGCTGGGCCACGGCCGTCGCCCTGTCCTGGGCGAACGGGTCGGCGAGCCCTCCCTCGTCGTCGAGCCGACCTTGTTCCCACCGGGTCGCTCGAGCGGCCGTGGACGGGTCCAGATCGGCGACGACGCGCAGGGCGTTCAGCACATCGTCGGGTCGAACGACGGGTGTTGTCTGCCGCACGACCGTTACGAGTATCCCATACGGTGCAGGACCCTTCGGCCAATCGTCCACTTGGGCGACGGAAGCGGAAGATTGGTCACACACCGCAGCCGGATCTGCACTGTCCAGGACTTCCGCCGACACGAGCGCCGCTCGCGCGTCCAAGGTCCGGCGCCCGTCCTTGGTCATCCGCTCCACTTCGACCGACTCGGCGGCGAGCAGGGCGGCGACCGCGGCGCGCAGCGGTTCGACCCCGACGTCCGGCAGTTCGACCGCCCAGCGGCTCGCTGTGAGGCGTTCGGCCAGCGCGCCCGGCCCGGCCTCCACCACTTCGACGAGCTCCATCCCGGGCGGCAGCACCCGGTTCAGCTCCGCCCGCAGCAGGTCCGGTTCCACCCGCTGCACCAGCTGCAGCTCGACGTACTCGGCTTCGCTGGCCACGCCCGTCGGCACCGCACCGGCCCAGGAGATCTTGGGATGGGGGCTGAACCCCTGCGAGTACGCCATCGGTACCCCCGCGCGGCGCAGCGCCCGCTCGAACACCCGGGCGAGGTCGCGGTGCGAGCTGAACCGCAGGCGCCCTCGTTTGGTGTAGCGCAGGCGCAGCTTCTGCACCGGCGCCGCGGACGGGTTGGGGTGGTCGCGGCGACTCACCAGGGCTCCTCCCGGGTGCGGCCGCACGTGTCGGCCGATCGTGATCAGCGCCGGCCCGGGAGCGGAGCCACCGGGCCGTGCCACGACGGTACCGCCTGGTTCCGCGCAGGTGGTCGAGCACCGCGCGGTATGTTCTTCCGGCCCTTGTACCGCCGGGTGCGGGCCGCCTAACGTCGCGCGTGTCCCGGCGGCCGCCAGCGGGCGATCGCCCGGTCACGTGGGAGGTTCGACGTGCCCCTCGCCCGGTCGGCCGGTGCCGCCGCGGCCAGCCTCGCGTTGCTGGGCCTGCTGGCCGGACCCGGCCCCGCCGCCACCGCGGAACCGGACCCGTCCTGCACCGCGGGCGGCCCCGCGCTGCGTTACGTCGTGCTGTTCGACCCCGGCCTGCCCCGCGCCACCGCGGAATCCGAGGCAGCGGGTCAGTGCGGGTCGACGGCGGCGTACTACCCGGAGATCGGCGTGGCCGTCGTGGACTCGGCCGAACCGGACTTCACCGGGCGGATGGGGCGGGACCGCGCCTACAGCGCCGAGCGGCAGGTCCTCGCGGACCGCGTCGAGGCGGAGCGCGGCGAGCAGGCAGCGGGTGCGGGCACCGCCCCGGACCAGCAGTGGAACCTGCGCGCGATCCACGCCGCGGACGCGCACCCCACGACCCGCGGCGCGGGCGCGCTCGTCGGGGTGCTCGACTCCGGCGTCGACGCCGCGCACCCGGAGCTGGCGGCCGCGCTGGACGTGCGGCGGTCCGCGAACTGCCTCACCCCGGAGGACCCGGAGCTCGACGCCCCGCCGGAGGGCGACGCGCACGGCACCCACGTGGCGGGCATCATCGCCGCCGCGGACGACGGCGCGGGCGTCACCGGCGTCGCCCCCGAGGCCCGGCTGGCGTCGATCCGGGTGGTCAACGCGGACGGGTACGTGCACCCGGAGGCCGCGGTGTGCGGGTTCGTGTGGGCCGCCGAGCACGGCGTGGACGTGGTGAACAGCAGCTTCCTGGTGGAGTCCGCGCAGCTGGGCTGCACCCGAGCCGGATCCCCGGTGCCGCGGGAGGCGGTGCGCCGGGCGGTGCGCTACGCGACCGAGCGGGACGTGCTCACCGTCGCGGCCGTCGGCAACGAGAGGGCCGACCTGACCGCGGTGCCGCCGGAGCGCGAACCGGTGTGCGATGCGGTGCCGACCGAGCTGGACGGGGTGGTGTCGGTGGCCGCGGTCGGTCCCGACGAGGTGAAGTCCGGTTACAGCTCGTACGGGCTCGGCGCGGTGGACGTGGCGGCGCCGGGCGGCGAGCAGCGCGACGAGCAGTGCGTGCGCTCGACGGCGCCCGGCGGGGACTACCGCTCGACCTGCGGCACCTCGATGGCGGCGCCGCACGTGGCGGGCGTGGCGGCGATGCTGGCGTCCCGCGATCCGGACGCGGGCGCCGCCGAGCTGGGCCGCAGGCTGCTGGAGACGGCCCGGCCGCTGCCGTGCCCGGCGGACTACGACCTCGACGCGGACGGCGCGCAGGACGCGCTGTGCCGCGGCTACGCCACCTACAACGGCTTCTACGGCCACGGCCTCGTCGACGCCCGGGCCGCCCTCGCTCCGCCGGGCTGACACCCGAGCGGTCGGTCAGCCGAACGCGGGGTTGCTGACCGGGGAGCCCTTGCCGACCGGGCTGATCGGCAGCAGCGCGCGCCCCGACGGCCCGATCTCGATGTCGGTGCCCATCGTCGGGCACACCCCGCAGTCGAAGCACGGCGTCCACCGGCAGTCGTCCTGCTCCCGGGCGTCGAGCGCGTCCTGCCAGTCGGCCCAGAGCCATTCCTTGTCCAGCCCGGAGTCCAGGTGGTCCCAGGGCAGGATCTCCAGCTCCCCGCGTTCCCGGGTGGTGTACCAGGCGACGTCGACGCCGAACCGCGCGAGCTCCTCGGCGGCGCAGTCCACCCAGCGCTGGTAGGAGAAGTGCTCGTTCCACCCGTCGAACCGGCCGCCCTCGCGCCACACCCGCTCGATGACGGTGCCGAGCCTGCGGTCACCGCGGGACAGCAGCCCTTCGACCAGCGAGGGCTTGCCGTCGTGGTAGCGCATGCCGATGTTGCGCCCGAGGGAGCGGTCCGAGTTGACGGCGTGGCGGAGCTTGCGCAGCCGCTCGTCCACGGTGTCCGGATCGCACTGCGCGGCCCACTGGAACGGGGTGTGCGGTTTCGGCACGAACCCGCCGATGGAGATGGTGCAGCGGATGTCCTTGCGCCCGCTGACCTGCCGTCCGGCGCGGATGACCTCCTTGGCCATCTCGGCGATCTGCAGGACGTCCTCGTCCTCCTCGGTGGGCAGGCCGCACATGAAGTAGAGCTTGACCTGCCGCCAGCCGTTGGCGAACGCGGCGGACACAGTCCGGATGAGGTCCTCTTCGGACACCATTTTGTTGATGACGCGGCGGATGCGTTCGCTGCCGCCTTCGGGAGCGAAGGTGAGCCCGGAGCGGCGGCCGTTGCGGGACAGCTCGTTGGCGAGGTCCACGTTGAACGCGTCGACGCGGGTGGACGGCAGCGACAGGCTGGTGTTGGAGCCCTCGTAGCGGTCGGCGAGGCCCTTGGTGACCTCGGCGATCTCGGAGTGGTCGGCGGAGCTCAGCGACAGCAGCCCGACCTCCTCGAACCCGGTCGCTTCCAGGCCCTTCTGCACCATCTCACCGATGCCCTCGGGCGAGCGCTCCCGCACCGGCCGGGTGATCATCCCGGCCTGGCAGAACCGGCAGCCGCGGGTGCAGCCGCGGAAGATCTCCACGCTCATCCGCTCGTGGACGCTCTCGGCGAGCGGCACCAGCGGCTGCTTCGGATACGGCCACTCGTCGAGTTCCATGGTGGTGCGCTTGAACACCCGGTAGGGCACGCGCTCGTGGTTCGGCACGACCTCGGCGATGGTGCCGTCCGCGGCGTAGCGCACGTCGTAGAACTTCGGCACGTACACGCCACCGCTCTCGGCGAGCCGCAGCAGCAGCTCGTCGCGCCCGCCGGGGCGCCCCTCGTCCTTCCAGCGCCGGATCGCGGCGGTGATCTCCAGGACGGATTCCTCGCCGTCCCCGAGCACGGCCGCGTCGAGGAAGTCGGCGACCGGTTCCGGGTTGAACGCGGCGTGCCCGCCCGCGAGCACCACGGGGTGCTCCTCGGTGCGGTCGACGGCGTGCAGCGGGATGCCCGCGAGGTCCAGCGCGCTGAGCAGGTTCGTGTAGCCGAGTTCGGTGGCGAAGCTGACGCCGAGCACGTCGAAGGCGCCGACCGGGCGGTGCGCGTCCACGGTGAACTGCGGGATGCCGTGCTCCCGCATGAGCTCCTCCAGGTCCGGCCACACCGAGTAGGTGCGCTCGGCGAGCACGTCGGAGAGCTCGTTGAGGATCTCGTAGAGGATCATGACGCCCTGGTTGGGCAGCCCGACCTCGTAGGCGTCGGGGTACATCAACGCCCACCGCACGGTGGTCGCGTCCCACTCCTTGACGGTCGCGTTGAGCTCCCCGCCCACGTATTGCACGGGTTTGGAGACGCGGGGCAGCAGCGGCTCCAGGCGGTCGAACACGGACTCCACACTCACACCGGCCAGGGTAGTGGCCGGGGTCGCAGCAGGTCCGGGGGCGGTGGGCGCGGCCCCGATCAGCGGTGCCGGGGGCGCGCCGCGGGGGGGGGGGCGGGGGGGGGGGCGCGGGCCGCGGCGCGGGGCGCTGTCCCCGCGCGGGGACGTGCTGTACGCGGCGGGGGAGCTCAGCGACACCGTGCAG